>DIZU01000061.1:1796-9368 GCA_002429455.1 Methylotenera sp. UBA6020
GTCACGGCTTTGAACACACGGTGAAAATGGTAGACACTTAAACCGGCCTTATTCGCCAAAGTTTCGAGGTTAATGGCTTGGTCGGTTGCTTCGATCAAACGGCAGATCGCTGCGACTATCGCTGCATGCTGCGCTGCCAGAGACGGCTGGCCAGGCTTGCAACGTTTACAGGAGCGAAACCCCGCACGTTCAGCGGCCTCACAACTCGCATGAAACGCTACATGCTCTGGCCGAGCAGTGCGTGCGGCACAGGACGGCTTGCAATACACCCCGGTGGTACTTACAGAATGATAAAATGTGCCATCTGCCTGTGCATCACGCGCACGAACCAGCGCCCAGCGCGGGTCGCTCTCAGTTGCGGCGGCCAGTAATGTATTTTTGATTGATTGATTCATCGTATGTTCCCTTTATGATACACATGGATAACGACAATTTACCAACGCGTATTGCTTTGCACACTCCGAGTCTTGCTTTTGAATTCACGCACTTATTATTTTAGACTTAACGCTATAATTCAGCGATGGAACACACCAAATCTCATCAAGCTGCCATCGATTTTCTCACTAGTCTGGATGCAGACTGGGCGCGCTTGATAGAGACGGTCGGCCCTTGCAGCTTTGAAGCCAAGCCAGCGCGCGAACCTTACGAAGCGTTAATCCGTGCGGTGGCCTATCAACAACTGCATGCCAAGGCCGGCGATGCTATTATCGCCAGACTGCTGAATATTTACGGCAATGCGTTTCCATCGCCCACGCAGCTATTAGCCACTGAGTTTGATGCGCTGCGCACTTGTGGTTTTTCTGCCCGAAAAATCGAGACGATACACGGCATTGCAGCTGGCGCCGTCAGCGGGCTGGTACCGTCACGCAATGACGCTGAGGCAATGGCGGATGAAGACTTGATTGAGCGTTTAGTGACGCTTAAAGGCATTGGACGCTGGACGGTAGAAATGTTGCTGATTTTCACCTTGGCACGTATGGATATCTTGCCTGCGGATGACTTTGGTGTAGTCGAAGGTTTTAGACGCCTCAAAAAACTGGATGTTGCGCCTAAACGTAAGGAAATCACTGAGATTGGAAAAGCCTGGAGCCCGTATCGCACGATTGCCAGTTGGTATTTATGGCGAGTACCCAAACAATATAATGGTCAATAAAAAAGCGGGTGAAGACGTTGTCTCACCCGCTTTTTATCAGCTTGTATTACAGTTGTATCTCGTAATATCTTATTTCTTTTTGCTTACTTTCTTTTTGCTTTCTTTTTCTTGCATTAACACCGTGTCAATAATGTGAATTTCACCATTGTCGGCTCTGATATCGCCACCACCGACTACAGCAACATTATCAATTTTGATGCCTTCTGAAACATCAAGTTTTAAATCGTGACCTTCAACTGATTTTACTTTACCCGCTTGCACATCTGTCGCTGTGATTTTGCCTGGAACGATGTGGTAAGTAAGTAACTTAGTCAGTGCAGCTTTATCTTTAAGCAAAGCATCAAGCTTGGCTTTTGGCAATTTAGCAAATGCCGCATCATTTGGTGCAAATACGGTGAAAGGGCCTGCACCTTTTAACGTATCGACTAAATCAGCCGCTTTAAGCGCCATCACTAGTGTTTTCAACGAACCGTCCGCAATGGCTGAATCTACAATATCATCTGCAAAGGCAACATTTGAAATGCTGAGTGCAAGTAACGAAGCCAGTAATACTTTTTTCATATAATTCCCTAAATAAATTGATTCATACCATAATTAAGTGCCAGCGGAATATGCTGGTAAATGCTCAATTAAGGCAGCGAGAGCATACACAAGTTCCACCGCAATGTAATTAAAATAACAGCATTTTTGCGAAAATAACGCCAAAAAGCAAGGAGAAGGGTTAGTGCGCCTAATCTATATCGGCAGAGTCACACTAGGTCAATGACGACTCATCGGCGATAACTTAAATTAAGTCACGCTTACTGCCTTATTCACTGCACTAACCTGCCAATTCTACTCCTCATCATACCTAGACTAAAACAACTCCACCTTAAGTTAGTGGCAAATCAATCTGGTGACTGTAATTTTTAGGTAATATTGCCGCTAACCATTAAAATAAACCCTTGTTAACCGCTTAATCATTAATTTAATAAAAAGAATCACTTCTGCCTTAAATGAAGCAAATCTTTCGTTACCATAATCACGCCTTTCTCAAACTACTCGCCTACCGCATTCTAATTGTGCTGGCCTACCAAATTATGGCCGTCGTGGTGGGCTGGCATATCTACGAACTTACGCACGATACGTTAGCGCTGGGTTTGATTGGTTTAGCGGAGGTGATTCCTTACTTTAGTTGTGCGCTTTTTGCCGGCCATGCGGTAGATCATCACTATTCGCGCCATCTGTTTGGCGTATTGGCGGCAGCGATGTTGTGCATCAACGCCGCCACACTGACCGCGCTTTCCCTAGGCTGGGTCAGCGGTGATGCCAGCTTATGGATTTATGGTTCAATCACCTTCACCGGCATCGCCCGCGCCTTTATCGCGCCAAGCTACAGCACCTTGTTTGCGATTATCCTACCGCGTGAAGAATACGCTCGCGCCTCCGGCATCGGTAGCGCAGTGTTTCAAGCCGGCTTAATCATCGGGCCGGCTTTGGGTGGTCTGCTGGTCGGCTTTGCCAGTAAAACGGCGGCTTACTCACTGGCAACGTTATTGTGTATAGGCGCGGCTATCGCCATGTGGTCGCTCAGGGTAAAAGAGCCGCCGCCAGCCGTGGATAGCCCGCAAGTTTTCACCAGCATTGCCGAAGGATTACGCTTTGTGTTTAGCAACCAAATCGTGCTTGGTGCCCTGTCATTGGATATGTTTGCCGTGTTGTTCGGTGGTGCAGTTTCCATGTTGCCGGCGTTCATTCAAGATATCTATCATTACGGGCCAGAAGGGCTAGGCATATTGCGCGCCGCACCTGCCGTTGGCGCCATCATTACAGGTCTGGTACTCTCACGTTACCCCATCAACTTTCACGCCGGGCGCTGGTTATTAAGTGCAGTGGTGGGGTTTGGTCTTTGCATTATCGGCTTTGGCATCAGCACCTATTTTTGGGTGGCTGCTGTCCTGCTATTACTGTCTGGTATCTGTGACGGTATTTCTGTCGTCATGCGCACCACTATTTTGCAATTAGCCACGCCAGATGCCATGCGCGGTCGTGTATCCGCCATCAATGGCATTTTCATTGGCTCATCCAATGAACTAGGTGCGTTTGAATCCGGCCTGACTGCGCGCTTGATGGGCTTAGTGCCATCGGTAATATTTGGCGGCGTGATGACGCTTACCGTCGTTGGTATAACCGCTAAATTAGCGCCTAAACTACGAAAATTGGAACTGCATCAACTGCAGTAACCGGGTAAGCCGTAAATTAGCTAGCTAACTATTTGCCGGCCAGTTTCTTAATGCCATCTCAACTACGGCCATCAATGCTTCTCTTGTTGCACCGCTCGTGGCTTGCACTGACATACCTTGATGAACTGTAGCTAAATACTTCGCCAAGTCTGAACTGTTCACAGTTAACGGCAGATCACCCTGGCTTTTTGCCGAATCAAAACGCTGCCTCAACGCATCTTCATAGCCTTTTCTGTAACCAGCCAACTCTTGTTGAATCAGTGCCGCACCCTGCCCACAGGTAAGGGCACCTTGCACAACCATACATCCACGCGGGTTGTTCTGGTTAGTTAAAAACTCGACTGATTTCGTTAAAAAACTTTCAGCGACTAGTCTTGCTGTTGCTTCGTTCATGGCACTAGCTACATAAGCCACGGGACCAGCCAGATACTTGGCTAGCGCCTTATGGAACAACGCTTCTTTATTGCCAAAAACCGCATAGATACTAGGCTTGTTCACACCGAGCGCCTCAGTAAGTTCCGCCATAGAGGCACCTTCGTAACCGCGCGACCAGAAGACCTTAAGCGCTTTTTCTAGCGCCTCTTCCTGATTAAAGGCCAGCGGACGACCACGTTGTTTGTTTGTTTTCTCTGTATTCATCATATTGCTCAGAAGACTTTAATTGAGTCATAAAATTATTATTGTACCATTAGGTACAATAATAATTGACAAACAATTTCATCTCAATTACCATTTAAATACCAATTGGTACAAAATTGTACGATCACCGGCAAACAATCATTGAAGGATGGAAATAAAATGGAAAAACGTATAGAAAAAGTTGCTTTTATCACTGGAGCAAATCGTGGTATAGGTTATGAAACGGCCAAAGGATTAGGCGAACTGGGTATTACCGTGGTTATTGGTGCGCGCGACCTTGCCAAGGGGCAGGCAGCAGCCAAACAACTGCAAGCGCTGGGCATGAAGGCCGAAGCCATCGCCTACGATGCAAATCAAGCATCATCAGCAGAAGATGCATTTGCATATTTCAATCAACATTTTGGCAAACTCGACATCTTGGTCAATAACGCTGGCGTAATCCACGAGCAACTCATGGGTGGTAATAATAGCAGCTCCCTCAGTACCGAGGTTTTACAGCAAACCTTTCAAACCAACCTTTTTGCCGTCATTGCGCTCACCCAAAAATTACTGCCGCTTATCAAGAATGCGCCGGCGGGCCGCATTGTCAACCTATCGAGCATCTTGGCTTCGCTGACGTTACACAGCATGCCTAACTCGCCAATCGATCCGGCAAAGTCTTTCGCCTACAACGCTTCTAAAACTGCGCTGAATGCGTACACCATTCATTTGGCACACGAGTTGCGCGACACCCCCGTCAAAGTGAATTCCGCACATCCAGGCTGGGTGAAAACTGAACTTGGTGGACCTAACGCCCCGATGGAAGTCGTAGACAGCGCCAAGACTAGTGTTCTATTGGCCACGCTTGATAACAACGGCGCTAGTGGCGGCTTTTTTCATCAAGGCGAGTCTTTGCCTTGGTAAGTGATGCTTAAGGCAAACTAGGCCTTAAGCAAGGCTAAGCTTTTCTAAAAGCTTAGCCTTGAATCCGCAACATCCATCGTGCATGAATTAAATTGAGAAATGGAAACATCATGAAAAACAAAATAGCTTTTCGTTATCGTACCGTCCTATTTGGGCTGGTGATGTCTTGCAATACCGCATTGATTGTGTCCGGCATCATCATGTATCTGCATTCAGAGTCACATACCCATTTCATAGCGCAATGGTTAGGTGCTTTTTTCACCGCATGGCCGATTGTATTTATCGCGATTTTGCTGATTGCGCCTAATGTAAATAAGTTACTTAACCTATTTGTTGAAGAGACATCCAAAGCCTAAAACCAGTAATTACATTGAAATGGCACTAGCCCCATCACTTAACCGTATTGTAGGTGCAGCATTTCCCGCTATGCCAACTTTTGGTGCATGAAAATACAAATATCTACTTGATTTGTATAAATAAAGCTGTTTTTTTTGGCGCATTTATTGCATGATAAACAGTACCTGATACGGAATGCAAACATTATGCGATCCCATCGACACCCTGAATCGCCAGAAAATGAGGCCGCTGCAACTATCGTGAGTTTTCAGTCTACCGGAGACTTTGAAGAACAGGCCGCGCTACTGGATGGCTGGAACCAAGGCTATGCCCAGCTATCGTCAGGGTGCTTTAAAGGCTACGTCTCAGAGATGCGCTTTGATGACCTGCATTTATTTCTGGAGTACAGCAGCCAGAGCTTATTTCAAAGCGGCCAGTTGGCCGACGATGTGATTGCGGTGGGTGTTCCGTTACGGTTCAGTAGCAACGGCTTATTTTGTGGGACGGCCTGTAGCCATCAATCCATGCATATTTTTTCAGGGAAAAATGGATTCGAGTTTTTCTCCCCAATGCAGTTGTTAATGGGCGGCATGGTGGTAAAGCGCTCTCAACTAGAGCCATGGTTATCAGAACAAGACATCGACATCATCAACAGCAAAACCCAACAAACCCGGCTCATGCCATTAGAGATGCACAAAGCCCAATCCGTGCGGGCCTTCATGACCGGTGCGTTTGACATGGTGAATCAAACCCCACAGTTGTTGCATCAAGCCAATGCGCGGCACTCGCTCACCAAAACGGTGATGTCTTTGTTAGCAGAAGCCTTGATCGACAATACGCCTACGCTAGAAGCTAAACCCTCTAGCCTCAAGTGCTGGAAAATCATTAATGACACACGTGAATTGGTGCAACAACATGCCGATAGCCCGCTAAGCGTGGCTGATGTCTGCAACGTGCTTGGCATTAGCCGCCGCACCCTGCAATACTGCTTCCAAAACTGGCTGGATACCAATCCTGTGACCTACCTACGCGCAGAGCGTTTAAACGGCGTACGCCGCATGCTACGCACCACCCACTCCGTCACCGAAGCAGCTGCCCATTGGGGTTTCTGGCACTTCGGCCATTTTTCACAAGAATACAAAAAGATGTTTGGCGAATTGCCTTCGGTGACTTACAAACGCTTACATGGGATACATTAGTCGGTTGGAGGGACTCATACCCAACATCATTTGCGTAACAAGGTTTCAAAATTGAGCATGAGCATGAGGGACCATGGAGACTGTGTGCTACCGGTCTTGATCGGATGAAAAAACAGGGTGTCGTTGGTGACGTCCCCTTCAATATAGGGTGTGCCTTCTTTAATGGCACGCTTTGCTTGGCTAGAAAGATCGTTGGCGGGCTGCCCTACTTTATCTACATCAGGATGCGCTACATAGGTTGCTTCATTTGAAATCAACGCATATGTGCCAATGCCGTAAGGATTTAGTTGGCTCAGATCTTGTTGAAATTTATCTAACGCAAAATCAATCCCGGTCACCCCGATAAACTTAGCACCGGACTTAATCGCCACCATCAACGTAGACATTTGAATCACCTTGCCATTGCTGAGATGGTAATCATACGGTTCGATCATGACATCCTTCATATAACGCCTTGGCAAGTCATACCAAACATTCACACCTGGCGTTTCATAATCGACCAATTGCTCTTGTACGACATTGCCATTAGAGCGATTCCAATACGGAATAAACCGCCCAGTTTCATCATGCCCTTCCGTGTTGCGGTACCTATCATCGAACCCATCAAACGCATTCGGTTCAAAGCAACAGGTATAGGCCAGCACATCCGTATCGGCTTTTAAATTCGCCATTAACAGCGCATTGACCACATCACGTTGCGGCCGAATGCGAGAGGACCGCAAGCCTTCGATCAGGTGCTTGATGCCGTACAGGCTGGTTTCCAATTGCATGAACCGTGTTTCAAACCGCATGGCTTCAGCAGCGACCATGAAGGCTGCATTCTTTATAAACGATTCTTTTTCAGCGTGTTGAACTTCATGACTGGCTTTTACGGAGTCATTTTGAATGGATGACACGATGCGACTAATTTCGGTAGCAGCTTGCGATGACTGATCAGCCATTTTGCGCACTTCATTGGCCACCACGGCAAACCCACGGCCTGCCTCACCGGCTCTTGCTGCTTCAATCGCAGCATTCAATGCAATTAATGTGGTTTGTTTAGCGACTTGCTTAATAGTATCAGCGACTTTGCCAATTTCATTCGAACTCAGCTCTAACCCTTTGACCAGGTTTTTGACCA
>DIZU01000028.1:0-2457 GCA_002429455.1 Methylotenera sp. UBA6020
GGTGACCAGTCATTTAATAAGCCTAAATGTACAAAGACCCGATTCAATATTTGATATATCACACCTAGCATAATCCCGATAAATATTTTCGTACTGGCACCTGTCGCGCGTTGCTGTATAAAAGCAAAAGGCAAGGCTAAAATCACCATCACCAAGCACGCCAGCGGGTAAATCATTTTCCCCCATAGCGCTATTTCATAGCGTGTAGTTTTTTGTTTGTTGATTGTTAAGTGATTGATATAGGAGTATAAATTCCAGGCTGACATTCTTTCCGGCAATACCAGTAGTACATTAAGTAACTCGGGACGAATGAGTGAATGCCACTGTGCTATCGCTGATTGATTAGTACGGATGGAATCTTTATCGAAATAAGTGTTTGTGACGGCTTTAAGGCTCCAGTAGTCTTCTTCAAATTGACCACTTTTAGCGTTGCTAATCATGTGTAGTTTAAAATTCTGGTCGAATTCGTATATATGAACATTGAGTAATGTAGCGTCGGGTAGTACTTCTTCTACATTGACAAAGCTATTACCATCCTTTACCCACAGTCCAGACCTGAAGTCTTGTGCGATCACTGAGTCGGTTGCTTTTATCCGCATGCGCTTTGCTATACTTTCGCTGTAGGGGGTGATGAGTTCACCTACTAAAAAGGTCATAAGGGTAAACACCAAGCCTACCTTCAATAGTAAAACTGTGATATTCAGTAGTGAGACGCCACTGACTCTTAATACGATAAGCTCCGAATTGCGTGCAAATTGTCCCAAGCTGTACATACAACCGACCAGCACGGCGACCGGCATTACATCATAGACATGGCCAGGAGCGCTGAGCAATACAAATAGTAAAACCTTGCCTAATCCATAGTTTCCTTTGCCTAAGCTCTCAAGTTCTTGAATTAAATTGAAAAAAGAGAACATTGCAATCAACGCCAGCATAATAAGCAGCACATTGATAGTGACTTCTTTGAGTAGATATCGGGAAATAATTTTCATGGTTTGATTAACGCTGCTTAATGAATGCCGTATTGATTAATGCTTATTCCGAATTCTTGACCATGATGTAAGGAAAGTGCTCGGAAAAATTGGAAGTTGAAATGAACGTCGGTAAAACATGTAAACAGCAAGCGATAAAAATAGCAGGTGTACGGGCCATAATCCAATGGTTCCACTGATTTTCCCTTGTGCAACCCAAGCTTGTACGATGCTGAGTAGATTGTTGTAAATGATATAGATAATAAGTGCCAGGGCAAAGTTAGCAGAGCGCCCAGCACGCGGGTCTAGTGAGCTTAATGGGATGGCGAGTAATGCCAGTACAAGCGCCGAGATCGGGATGGCCAGCCGCCACTGCAATTCTGCACTATTGGTGCTGCTGTTGTTTTGAATTAATTCGCGACTTGATTTTGACTGCGTGGTGGGTGGTTCCTGTTTCACTTCAGCCGCTTCAACTCGGATGGCATAGCGTTCAAACTCCGTGGTAGAGAACTCCGCCGTACCACGTGAGCCTTGATAACGTCGTCCGTTTTGCATGAGTAAAAAATGATCACCATTTTTCTCAACAAAACGTCTGCCTCGCGCTGCTACGATAATTCCTAGTTTTTGATGCTGAATTGATTGAACAAAGATATTTTTAACGACATTACCTAATTCATCAAAACTTTCCACAAAAAATACCCGATCTGCATGAGGGGACTCTTTGAACACACCGGGGCTAATGGTGGCTAAGTCATCGCGACTTTTAAGTTGGGTACTGTAGTCATCACCCTTGTTAGTTGCCCACGGCATGACCAATAAGCTCAATACAGAAATAAGTACAATGATGGGGATGGTAAACGTAAGTACCGGACGAATCCAGCTGGTAATACTTAAGCCAGAGCTAAACCAAATCACCATTTCAGAATCACGATACCAGCGTGATAGTGTCATGAGGACTGACAGAAACAGTGTGAGTGACAGCAGCATGGGTAGGAACTTCACCATGTTAAAACCTAACATCGTGGAGATGGCATCGTTCGGCAACACACCATTTGCCGCGAGTTGGATCAAATATCCAGCACGTTGCGCAACGACAACCCCCACCAAGATGAGGAAAGCGCCGGCAGCGGTTGAGATCAGTTCTTGTAAGAGTGAGCGCCTAAAAAGCATATGATTTATTTAAGACCATTTATTTACGACTATGAATTACGTGTAAAACACGAGATAATTTAAAGAATAATAGAAAAGGATGCAACAGCATGGAATTTAGCATAAAAAACGGTACTCCGGAAAAACAGCGTAGCGATTGTGTCATAGTTGGCGTGTATGAATCACGGAAGCTGTCTAACGCGGCACAGGCAATTGACGACGCATCTACTGGATACCTCGCCAATATTCTCAAACGCGGTGACATGGATGGCAAACTAGATACTACGTTGATGTTGCATAATGTGTCAGGTACCCTAAGTGAGCGCGTACTGTTGGT
>DIZU01000028.1:2598-6117 GCA_002429455.1 Methylotenera sp. UBA6020
CACCTTTTTAGCTGAATTACCCGTAAAACAATTAAGTACACGCTGGAAAGTGGCGCACCTTACTGAGGTCACGCTAGATGAAACTTATCGTTTTGATGCCATAAAAAGAAAAAAAGACGATAGCGAAAAAGAAGCGTCTAAAAAAGAGGTTGAAAATCTAAGCATTAATGTGGCACAGCTCAGTGAGCTGAAAGATGGTGAAGCCGGTTTAGTCGATGGTCAAGCGTTGGCTGCAGGCGTGAGTTTGACAAAAGATTTAGGTAATTTGCCGCCCAATGTATGTACCCCAACTTATCTGGCCGAACAAGCTTTAGCACTTGGTAAACGGTATGGCCTAACAATTGAAGTGTTAGAACGTGACGAGCTTAAAACATTAGGCATGGGTTCATTTTTGGGGGTAACTCAAGGTAGCGAAGAGCCGCCAAAATTAATTGTGCTGCAACACCTAAAAGGTAAGCAAGATCAAAAGCCTGTGGTGCTAGTGGGTAAAGGCATTACTTTTGATACGGGCGGTATTTCATTAAAGCCCGGTGCTGAGATGGATGAGATGAAGTACGATATGTGTGGCGCGGCGAGTGTGCTGGGTACATTCAAGGCCATTGCGGAGATGGACTTACCATTGAACGTCATAGGTATTATTCCAACCTGTGAGAATATGCCAGATGGCCGTGCAACTAGACCAGGCGATGTATTGACCAGTATGTCCGGTTTGACCATTGAGGTGCTGAATACTGATGCTGAAGGACGTTTGGTTTTGTGTGATGCTTTGACTTACGCCGAGCGTTTTGAGCCGAGTGCCGTAGTGGATATTGCCACACTGACGGGCGCATGCGTGATTGCGCTAGGACACCATGCCAGCGGTTTATTTAGTAATAACGATGCGCTTGCCAAAGAGTTATTGCAAGCAGGTGAAACTGCGCTAGACCGCGCATGGCATATGCCAATGTGGGATGACTACCAGCCGTTACTGGATAGCAATTTTGCCGATATGGCCAACATTGGCGGGCGTGCAGGCGGTAGCATTACTGCCGCATGTTTCTTGTCCCGGTTTGCTAAAAAGTATGATTGGGCGCATTTGGATATTGCCGGTACTGCTTGGAAATCTGGCAAAGACAAAGGCGGTACAGGACGTCCAGTGCCGCTATTAACTGAGTTTTTGGTAGCACGTGCGAACAAAGCTAATTAGTTACTGTAGCTAAATGACGCGAGTAGAATTCTTTTTTAATGTGCCAGATAAGTTAGCAAAGACTGCTGAACTGTGTGAAAAAGCTGTGGGTAAAGGTCATCAATTAACGATTTTTACCCAGAGCGATGACATGAGCAGTGCCTTGCAGCAACGGCTTTGGCAGCAGTCGGCGACTAGTTTTTTACCGAGTGCCAAGTCTGATGACGCGATGAGCCAATGCTCGCCAATCATACTTGATACCAACGGTGAGCGGCTGATGCAAGATGATATTTTGATTAATTTACAGACTGACTATCCGCCATTCTTTAGCCGTTTTAGATACTTGGTCGAGTTGGTTGGTGTAGATGAAGCTGACAAAGTTGCCGCAAGAGCACGTTACAGATTTTATCGGAATCGCGGCTATGAAGTAAAATCAACAGATATGGCAGCTAACTTGTAGACACATGCTGCGCAGCATCTATAGAAGTATGCTTTATAACTGTGTTCAAACTAATAGGGAGTGGGCTTAAACATGCAAGATGAAGACATTCCGCTGCTGACTGAAGAAGTGCGTGTTACACCAGAAAAATCAGCAACCAAACCAATCAGCTTGTCCGCTGATTTACTTGCCGAGATTATCGTCAAAATTAAACCACAATTGGAAGATGCTATTGAGCAATCTGTTTCTCAAAAATTCAGAAAAAAAATGCATGATGAGTTGTTGGATCACTTGCAGAATGAATCAGCAAATATCCAAAAAGCCAACCAAGCTTATCTTTCAAGTGCGCTACATCAACATTACGAACAGCAGTCTCAACAACTTGAGCAACGGTTTGAGTCAGTCCAGCAGGCGGCGACATCCGCTTTCAAGCAGTATGTGAATGATGAGTTAGCCGCAGCGCAGCTTGCTAGCCACGCTTCTTTGTCTGATGCGGTTAACTTGGAGATTGAACATATACAACAAACTCTAACCGAAGAGATTAAACATACTTTAGCTCAGGAAGTGAGCCAAGCCGTCACAAGTGCAGAGCAGGCGGTGATGGACAAGACCGCTAATTTTGTTGATAAGGCAAAAGCGGATTTGGCTACGGAGTTACCTAGCATGATGCATGCGAATGCCGCGATTATTAAAACCGATTTAGATCAGGCGTTGAGCCAAATGCAGGCGCAGGGCATTGCTGAAGTGCAAGCTAATCTTATGCAAGCCCTGCCGGCGATGGAGCAGTCGCTGACCAGCCAGCTGCAAGTAACTTTAACGAGCTTGGAAGCATTGGCCGTTGAAAATGCTACTCATGCATTGCAAGCCAAAATATCACGGCTGCATGAAGAAATATTAGTGCAACATCAGGCTAATCTTGCGAGTGAGTTGTCATCTATTTATCAAGGATTGACTCAGCAAACACAAGCGGAGCTAAGTGTATATTTAGCGGCTTTGCAGGTGCAGTCTCAGCAGCAATTAGAGCAGAAGTTAGGCGATACTTTTCCAACTTTGTACCAAGGCTTATCGAATGAGTTGAGTGCCACATTGAAACGTGACTTTGTGGCGCTGGCAGAAAATGCCAAAAATGATTTCAAACAAGCATTAAACGCCGATTTGCCAGCAGTAGAAAAAACCTTAAGCGACAAGGTGCATGAGATACTAGATACTGAAGTGCCACGTATAGAGCAAACAATGAGTTTGAGTATTAAAACGGAAATCGAGAAGCTGATAGAGTCAGTACGTTTGGTTTTTCAGAAGTAATATCCGATTTACCGTAAATACAAATATCCAATCATTCGTTTTTTTATTATCTACTTTTGATTCTTCACTATAGGCCATCAATGAGTGTTTGATAGGCTTCAGCGGATAACAGTTGATTCTCAAAGTCAGCTTCAAGCGGTTTGAACTTGAATATCCAGGCTTGATAAGGGTTTTCATTGATCAGTTCAGGTGCGTTGATGAGTGCTTGGTTGATTTCAATCACTTCACCGTCCACTAGTGCATGTAAGTCAGATCCTGTTTTAACAGACTCAACCAAGCCGCAAGGTTTGCCCGCTTTAAGCTCAGTACCAATTGCAGGCGCATCAATAAATACAATATCACCTAATAAATCTTGTGCGTAATCGGTGATGCCTGCCTCCCATAAGCCATCTGTCGTTGGTTTGGCCCATAAATGTTCGGTGCTGTAGAGCAGTGATTGAGGGATATGCATTTTTATTGCCCAAATATTGTAGGTAGATTTTATCGCTAATTTTATTGTGAGGTTAGTTGAACTCTCAAAATATTATTCTCTCACAACTTAATAGCTAGCAAGTACTTAAATGAAAATGAAATTTGTTAATGACAAAGCTAAAGTTTTTATATAGTATTCAGA
>DIZU01000028.1:6248-7339 GCA_002429455.1 Methylotenera sp. UBA6020
TGTATAAGAGACAGGTATTCAGATGTAACTGTATGACATGAAACAAACTAATGAGATTTTATATGCGTAAATTTTTACTATTTTATATTGCATTGATGCTCAGCGCATCTCCTATGGCTTTGCAAGCCGCTGGTAAAAAATCGCACAAACACGTTTCAGTCATTAGCAAACATAAACTTGTTAGTTATAACTCTGGCAACATGAGAGTTCATCATCGCTTGCATGCCTCAAAAGCATCATCTGTGTATGCAGATACTTATGATGGGAGAGGTCCACTACGTCTCGCATCCTCCAAAGTTCTGGTCATTAACCAGCTAACTGGCGAGACGCTATACGCAAAAAATACGAATCAATTAACACCAATCGCCTCTGTCACCAAGTTGATGACGGCCATGGTGATGTTGGATGCGCATTTGCCAATGGATGATTTACTTTACATTGCCAATGAGGATGTAGATTATCTCAAGAGTACACATTCCAGATTAAATGTAGGAACATCGCTCACACGCGGCGAGTTATTGCAATTAGCTTTAATGGCCTCAGAAAATCGTGCTGCGTCTGCGTTGGGGCGTAATTATCCTGGCGGCATCAGTTCGTTTGTTGGGGCAATGAATCAAAAGGCAGAAGTGTTAGGCATGAAATCTTCGCATTTCGTTGATTCTACAGGTTTGGATAGCAACAATGTTTCTACTGCTGAAGACTTAGCTAAAATGGTCAATGCCGCTTACCATTACCCCGAAATTCGCCAAGTCACCACGACGGCTTCACAAGCAATCACGCCGTACGGGCGCGGAAATCCAATTAAATTTGTAAATACTAATGCCTTGGTAAGAGGTAGTGATTGGGTCATCGGCTTATCTAAAACTGGATTTATTAACGAAGCCGGCCGGTGCTTGGTGATGCAGGTTGAAATTTCTGGTCAGCCGATGATTATTGTGTTGCTTGACTCTGTAGGTAAGCTCACGCGTATCGGTGATGCAAACCGCATTCGTAAATGGGTTGAGAACAACGATGTAGCTTCTTTAGGCGATAACGTCAGAGGTTAATGGCTAATGTGAATAGCACTGATTAATATTGGTTATGCAATATTC
>DIZU01000129.1 GCA_002429455.1 Methylotenera sp. UBA6020
TTTTGCGGTATTATGTAGCAACCACACAAAGAAAATTCGCCTCATCCCAGTAAAATAATCCCTGTTAAGAATCGTTTCATGGGGAAATATATGGGACACACCTACGCTATATCTGGGTTAGTTGGCAAACGTTCGGAAATGGCCGGACTAGTCGAACACCACCAGAAGGAAATAGAGCGCCTTCGGCAATGCTTATACCAGATTGACGCCGCAATCCGTATCTTTGACCCTGCTTATCGTACCAGATCTATCAAGGCTACGGAATATCGGCGCTACAGTCGCATTTTCAAGAAGGGGGAGTGTTACCGGCTGTGTCTGGAGTCGCTGCGTTGCGCAAATGATGTTCTGAGCACTACACTCATTACTGAGATCATCATGCACAAGAAGGAATTGAAGCATGAACAGCAGGCAACGATCACGGATAGCGTGAACAACTCACTCCGTTTTGCCGAGCGCAGGGGCATCGTCCAGCGCGTTGGCATGGATGGCATAAGCATCCGCTGGAAGATCGCGGAGTAAGTTCAATATGTCAGAATCCCACGTTGTTTCAGGCTTGGTTGCCAAGCGTTCTGTATTAACCGGTCAAATTGAGTATTTTCAATCTCAGATTCGACAGCTTTCAATGGATCTCGATCACCTGGATGCAACGTTACTGCTGTTCAATCCAGATTATGATCTGTTGAGCATCAAGCCCAAGGGTATTAGAAGCACCAATCCATGGTTTATCAAGGGCGAGATAACCCGACTCACCCTTGAAACCTTGAGAACAGCCAGCGCACCGCTTTCTACCTGTGATATTACGGATGCACTGATTGTCCGTAAGGGTATTGAGATCAATGGGACGAAAGAGCGTGACCGACTAATTAAATCCTTGCTTGGGGCGCTTCAACAGATGACAAAACAAGATGTTGTGGAAATCGCCGGACGGATCAAAGGGCCAGGTGGCGGCCCAATGCTTTGGCGGCTGCTTTAAGCGGCCAGTCTTTCTTCTATGCGCTTATTCCCCTGCCAGTAACCGCACCAGTCACGGTGGGTTTTAGTTTTAGCACACTTGCCAGCAATGTCATTAAAGATTCTACCATTCGCCCAGCGGCGAGTATCTTCACGGTAAGCGGCTTCATTGGCGTAGTTAGCTAGATACTCATTACCAAACTTATGCACTTGGCCGTATTGCATACGGCGGAAACGTGCAAAGTAGCTTTCTGCAAGATTGTTGGTAGTGCCATCATCCGCGCGGTACTCAATACTGTGATTGACGCGGCGCGTATCGTAACGTGCATGTAAGGGGTCGTAAGCATTGGCTTCATCGGCACAAACGATTGAGCCACGGCTAACAAACCTATCGGCCAGATTGATTACATCGGCTTGGTTTTCACTTTTAATCACAAAGGTTAACGTCTTTTTAGCGCCTGCTAATTCCTCACACTTCTGACGCATCACAAACACACAGCGCTTATTAGGCTTTTGGTGTATGGCTAAACGGCGGTCAATACGATCTGCTTTCTTGTTTTTAGGACGGATATGCCCGTTCACATAAGCACCATCCATGTGAATTTCACCCTCTAATTTATCAAGTTCACGTTGCTCAATCAATGATTCACGGATTTTATGGGCCAGTACGAAAGCCGTCTTGTATTGAACGCCTAAATCACGCGATAGCTGCAAAGCTGAAATGCCCTTCACCGCATTGGCATAAATTGCAATCGCAGCCAGGTAAACTTTAAGCGGTAGTTTGTGAAAGGCGAAGATGGTGCCACTTGTCACTGAGAAGGTATGGCCGCAATCCTTGCAGCGCCATGTTTTACGAGTGCGTTGAAAGTAGTGCTTGTCAACAACACCACAGCACGGGCAGGCAACATTCTCATCATCACCCCAGCGCAATGCCTTGAACACGTCAAAGGCTTCTTGGTGGCTCATTTCCATTACGTGACGTACTGAAAGTGTGCGGGATTTTGCGGATAAGAGAAAGTGTTGTGCCATGATATTTGCCTTAATTCGTCATATATGGCTATATTTTAACATATATAAAGAATTGTGCAACTAAATTTAACTATATTTCGTCATATTTGCAGAATGTTTCACAAATATGGTATTCTTGCAGAATGCAGAAATTTGGAGTGAACTATGATTGATGTTGACTGGAATAAGTTAGCAACGACCACAATCAAAGTGGAATTGGCGCGATCTGGTATTGGTTATGAAGAACTCATACGCCGACTAGAGGAAATTGGAGTGCATGAAAGTTATACAGGTATTGCAGCTAAAATCAATCGCGGTACATTTAGCTTTGCATTTTTTATGCAGTGTATGAAGGCATTAAATAAAACGAAAGTAACACTTGACTAATGAAAAATACAGATAATAATTCGAGCCAACAGCCAACAGCCAACAGCCAACAGCCAACAGCCAACAGCCAACAGCCAACAGCCAACAGCCAACAGCTTGCGCTGCTGAAAAAGCACTTTGCTAATTGTTTTGATAAAAATGGCGATTTTATCCCTGCAAAACTGCAAGAGATTATCCAAAGCAGTGGCGTGGAGCTATCTAAGGAAGGCTACAGCCTCAATTGGTTAGGCAAGTCCTACGCAAGGCTATTGGCGAACGAGAACATTCGCACCTTGCTCAAAGCCGACACCGCGCACAATGCCCAACTCGCCAACGCCACCAGTCAAAACCTGCTGATAAAAGGCGACAACCTCGAAGTACTCAAGCACTTGATGGGCGCGTATAACGAACAAGTGAAATTGATCTACATCGACCCGCCGTACAACACGGGCAGCGACGGGTTCGTGTATTGTTTAAACACCATATTGGCAAGCGCGAGTGGTTCGCTTTGGTGATCACTTATGTGGGGGTGATTTTAGTGGTTTGGCATGATATAACATTAGCAAAATCTGGTTCTGCCGAAGCGATAGCCCAAACGATTTTAGGCGCAGCACTAGTGTTTGCCAGCGCAATTACTTACGCGGCTTACTTAGTTTATACCGGCTGGGCAATACCGCGCATAGGCTCAACCTCGTTCACGGCGTATAGCATGCTTGCCGCCGCAGTGGCCGCTGGGCTGCATTATGCAAGCACGTCACATGCCGATCCAATTTTGCATTTACCGGCGCAGGTTTATTGGCTTAGTTTGTTAATGGCGATAGTCGCTACAGTGTTACCCGCCATTTTATTGAATGCGGGTATACAGCGTATAGGCAGCAATAAGTCATCATTGGTCAGCTCGATAGGCCCTGTTTCGACTATTTTTCTTGCCTACGTTTTTCTGGGTGAAGATATTAGCTTGTTACAGTTAGCGGGTACCGGCTTAGTGTTAATAGG
>DIZU01000201.1 GCA_002429455.1 Methylotenera sp. UBA6020
GTTGTTATGCACTATCTAGTACCACCATATTAATTTCATCAATAGTTTCCACTCCACTGCCGAGTTTACAACAATCCATGCTCGGAAAATGACAAGGTAGTATTGCCGGCCACAATAAAATGATCCAGCACCCTTATATCTACCAGTGCCAATGCTTGTTTTAATTGTTGAGTCAGTAGTTCATCAGCTTGGCTTTGTTGCGC
Organism: Methylotenera sp. UBA6020; assembly: GCA_002429455.1. Classification (GTDB taxonomy): domain Bacteria; phylum Pseudomonadota; class Gammaproteobacteria; order Burkholderiales; family Methylophilaceae; genus Methylotenera. Next base: position 204 of record DIZU01000201.1, read on the forward strand.
AATACCCGAAGGATGGTTGTGCGCAAAAATTACGCCGGCGGCATTATGATGCAGCGCTCGCTTTACCACTTCTCGCAGATAAACGCTGGTTTGTGTCAGCGTGCCGCTGAACATTTCTTCAGTAGTCACAATCCTATTTTGCGCATCTAAAAATAGCACCACAAAAACTTCGCGCATCAAGTTGCCTAACTTCAGGCAAAGGTAATCGCGCACCTGTTGAGGCGAGCTTAATATGTCTTTAACCTGCATTTGTTCATTGAGTGCACGGCGGCTCATTTCAAAAATAGCTTGTAACTGTGTGTATTTACTAGTGCCGATGCCATTCACTTGGGTAAGCTCGTTCAGTGGCGCGGCGAATATGCCGTTTAAGCTACCAAATTGCGTGAGCAAATCGCGTGCTAAATCCACCGCACTTTTACCAGTGACGCCTACCCGCAAAAAAATGGCAAGTAACTCGGCATCCGATAATGTTTCAACACCCTGTTCTAGCAGCTTTTCACGCGGACGCTCCGCAGCCGGCCAATCGGTAATGGCCATTTAGTGACCTTTCCCTGATCGCAGCCAACCTATCTCGCGCGCTGTCTTTTCACCAATCAATGTGTGCTTCAGACTTTTAGGTATTTCGGCTTGTGTTTCGCTGATAGGAATGCGCCCTCCCATCAATTCAGCAAAGTTTTGTGGGTATAACGGCGTTTTATCAGGCTCGGCAAAACCATCCGGATAAATTGGTAGATTGGTATTTAAATCATATTCATCGGTAGCGTTTAAGGTGTGTAACAACTCATGCGCCACAATGACCAAATTTTGTTTGGCATAGGTACTGTCGCCAAACAAATTAACTCGACCAACCCGGCCCTTATTGAGCGCAGTGGAGTGGCTGAGTCGCGGATTGGTAATTGGATCGTAATACAATAAATAGAGCCTAATATCTGGCTTAATGTTTACTTTTGGGCTGTTGCGCCAGGCAAAATATCTAAACTTTAAGCTCCAAATAATATTGCTTAAAGATACTACCGCCCATTGGTGGCGCTGGTGGAATTTCATGCAATTCTGCACCTAACTCTAATTCGATTGGCCTACGCAAATCCAAATGATATTGCGCGCCTTCTGCAGCAAAATATTCAGCAATTGGCTCAAAATCATCACGAGTCAAAGTATGTAAGTATTCACTTACATTAGGGTTGGCATCAGCATTCACTGGATACACTGCCACATAAAAATTATGCTTCCAAGCCAAGTCGGCTTTATCCAACCAAGTTTGTTGTACCACTGTTACCAATATCAACAATAAAACTGTAATTCGTAATTTACGCCACATCGCTTTACCTTTTACAATTTATTCAACCATTATAAACTCTACGATTACTTGTCGTTGCTCATGTCGCCGCTGACTCATGCACCTTGCCTCACAAGCATAATGCCATGTTAAACTTAAGCTATATAATGAAACCTGTAACCAGGATTCTTAAACAACACAAAATTTACCATGCATCTCAAGCAAAACAAACATTTAGTTTTAGGTATCACTGGCGGCATAGCGGCTTACAAAGCTGCAGAGCTGGTACGCCTGCTGGTTAAAGCGGGTATTGATGTACAGGTGGTGATGACAACCGCCGCTTGCCAATTCATTACGCCTATCACCATGCAAGCGCTGTCTGGTAAGCCTGTGTTTATCGATATGTGGGATAACAGCATCAGCAATGGTATGCCACATATTGAACTATCACGCATGGCAGATGCTATTTTAGTAGCGCCGGCCAGTGCCGACTTTATCGCCAAGCTGATGCATGGTCGTGCTGATGATTTACTGTCTACACTCTGTTTAGCGCGGGATTGCCCCTTGTTAATTGCTCCCGCCATGAATAAGCAAATGTGGGAAAACCCAGCAACGCAACGCAACATCGCACAACTCAAAGCGGATAACATTAGTATTTTAGGACCTGGTAGCGGCGAGCAAGCCTGTGGTGAAATTGGCCTGGGGCGTATGCTGGAAGCCGAGGATTTACTAGCATTAGTGAATGCTCACTTTACGCCTAAATTATTGGCTGGCAAACGCGTATTGATTACTGCCGGCGCCACGCTAGAAATGATAGACCCTGTGCGTGCAATCACCAATTTGAGTAGTGGGAAAATGGGCTATGCGATAGCGCAAGCAGCCGTTGATATGGGGGCAGAGGTCACCTTAGTCAGTGGTGCAAGCACACTTAGTACACCTACTGGAGTCGCTAACATAAAAGCTGACAGTGCTAATGCGATGTACAACGCCGTGATGAACAATATCATCAAGCAAGATATCTTTATTGCGGTGGCAGCAGTGGTAGATTATTCACCGGCCGATCAAAGCACACAAAAAATCAAAAAAAGTGAGGCTTCACTCACTCTGCATCTCAGGCGCAATAAAGATATATTAGCTGAAGTAGCCAGCCTGCCGGATGCGCCATTTTGTGTTGGCTTTGCAGCAGAAAGTGAGCATTTGATTGAACATGCATCACAAAAACGCTTAGCAAAAAAAATACCATTAATTGTCGCTAATTTGGTCTGTGAGAGCATGGGTAAGGATGAGGCAAACATTACGTTGCTAGATGATACTGGTGCTCATCCCTTAGCGCGCGCTGATAAAGCCATGCTCGCACATGAGTTATTAGTGCACATTAGCAATATGATCACCCAATAGCTCCAACACCATTTAACCATTCATATAAGCCAAACACACCAAGAAAGAGATGAAATGAGCCTGATTGTAGATCTTAAAATTATAGATAATCGATTGCATGAGCAAATGCCTGCTTATGCTACGGCGGGTTCCGCTGGGCTTGATTTGCGTGCCTGTATTGACGCGACGATCACATTACAACCCAATGAGACCACACTGATCCCGACAGGCATGGCGATACACTTAGATAATACCTATTATGCAGCGTTGATTCTACCGCGCTCAGGCCTTGGTCATAAACATGGCATTGTATTAGGTAATTTAATCGGTTTAATAGACTCCGACTATCAAGGCCAGCTCATGGTGTCATGCTGGAATCGTGGCAGTACTGCATTTGCGCTTAACCCCATGGAGCGCATCGCCCAATTAGTGATTGTGCCGGTGATGCAAGCCGAGTTTCACATAGTGGATGATTTTGATGCCAGCGATCGCGGCGAAAGCGGCTTTGGCAGCACAGGTAAACACTAGTAATGTGCGAACGTGATAGCTTCGCGTTCAGCATTTAAATTTAGCTTACAAAATATAAATATTATTGATATTTCCCTTGAGATAATATTAGTTTTCGTACTA
>DIZU01000096.1 GCA_002429455.1 Methylotenera sp. UBA6020
GATATAAATCAGTTCATTGCCAAACTGAAATGGTTTAGCCAGCTTATCCAGAATTTCTTGAGCAATGCGCTCAATACTACTTTGATTATCAAGATTATTTAGGATAAGGGTAAATTCATCACCACCCAATCGAGCCACAGTGTCCATCTCTCTCACACAACTTTCCAAACGCCGCGCCGTCTCCTTAAGTAGCAAATCGCCCATATCATGCCCAAGCGTATCGTTAATCTCTTTAAATCGATCAAGATCAAGATACATCAGCGTGATTGTTTGGTTCTCGCGATTGGCCTTTTTAATATCCTGTTTTAAACGGTCCAGAAAAAGAACTCGGTTGGGTAAATTGGTGATCAGATCATAGTGAGCTAAACGAACGACTTCGGCTTCTGACTGTTTACGAGTACTAATGTCCGTATGTGTACCAATCATGCGTAGCGGTTTTCCATCTTGGGTACGGCCGACTAACATACCTCGACTGAGCGTCCATTTCCACGTCCCGTCTTTGCACAAGAGACGGAACTCCGAAACAAATATATCGGTTTCACCTTCCAGATATGCGTAAATGTCATTGAGAGCATGTTGCAAGTCATCCGGGTGAACCAGCGCTCTTCCGTAATCCGCAGTGGCTTCTATTTCATCGTTGGTGTATCCGTATATTTCTTTCCAACGAACCGATCTGAACACCTGATTTGTCTGTAAATCCCAGTCCCATACACCATCACCAGCGCCTTCAAGGGCAAATTTCCAGCGCTCTTCACTGACTTGAAGAGAGCTTTCTATTTGGGTTTGTTGCTGCAGCGTTTTTCGGACGAGTAAATAGAGTAATACCGAAGTAATTAAGATGAAAGCCCAGCCCTTATAGATACTATAGCGAGTGTATTTCTCATAACTGGATACCAGGCTTGAAAGAATTGAGTCACTGAAAAATATCCAAATCAATCCGAATAAGAGATAAAGTAAAACGATGCGTAAAACAATTAAATCTAGATTAGAGAGTCTTTTGCTGAAAAACTGTTTCACCTCCCAGACCCTTTCTTAAATACATATATCACGGTTATCTCTGTGAATTTATTTTACCTGATTTCGAATTGGAGTTGCTTTTATTGCATCGTTCAAAATTGAATAGATTGAGTCAATATTTTGACTTTAAAAAGTCAGATTTTCAGGATTAGAGATAAGGCATGCAGGGATGCGAGCATTGTCCTACGCTCATGCCCTCAACTGCCTTAGTTTATTTTCCAACCTCTAAGTATGGTGGAGCTATCACTAGCATCACCATAATATAACGCCACATAAGGGATATTGAATTGTCGTTTGGCGTTGGCATAATACTGAAATGCAAGTATAGGGATTAGTTCAAACAGAGAAGCAGTTAAAACTGACAAAAAGAAAAACATCCTAGTCATCAGGATTACCATTTACACAAAATATCTTACAAAACTCAGTACAGCACTTATAAAACAACTTAATCTTTATTTTTCACCGTCAGCAGATCAGCAAATTTGTCAGTTTACTGATCTGTTGATTTGACAACAGAGCAACAGCCTGTGCACGCCTTGTCACATTCAATTTCTGAAATATACGCTTAAGATGGCTCTTCACTGTGTTTTGGCTAATTTCCAAAATCATACCAATCTCTTGATTCGTTTTGCCGGATTTGATCCAATGGATCACTTCTAACTCGCGCGCGCTTAGTCCTGAATGGTTGGTAGTGGCAGTAGATTCAGAAATATCAAGTGACTCAAGATGCTGGATCTTTCTTAGTACATTATCAATGTGCGGCATAATGAGGCCCATCACCGAATCCTGCACTTCAAAAATACTTTCCTTACTAAAAAACACGTAAAGACACTCATTACTACCGCGTACATCGCTTACGCCATACACTAACAATGAATTGAATTGATTGAGCTTACTCAGAAAACTACTATTAAATTTGTGATCTAGCGCGAGTGTGTCCAGATTGTTGAGTACATACCAACGACGATTATTTTCTAACCAATCTTGATGCAGATGTACCATCAAACTATCAACTTGATCCGAAGCATCAAAAATAATCTGCGTGCTAACATCGCTTACATTTGACGCAACATCATAATTTAACTTACCCTTCTCATGGGTTTTTTCAAAATCGCCCCAAGCGGCCAATAACATATCGTGTGGCAAAACGTTGTTAACGCTTTCCTGCAACCAAGTAAAAAAATCAATATGCTTATCTATCGTATAGGAACGCTGAATCACTGAAAAAACTTTTTCCAAGTGACTATTTTTGACTTCCATATCCATCATATTTTCTTACGCGCCGTTAAACTAATGATGTAGCCATGCATAATAGATGCCAAACTTTAAGAGAAATAAACTATAAATTAACAGTCAGTTACGGTTTGAGATTACATTAAAATCTAATGTGAATGTTGTAGATACAACTGTAACGTCACATTTACAACAATCTTTACATTACTCATTGGTAGCTAAGTGAGGGAATAAATCGCAGACAGATTTCGCCACCAGCCATAGGCATCCATACCATAGCCAAATACGTAACAGTCGGGGACTTCTAAACCTACGAAGTCGGCGGCAATAGGCTTAGTGTGACTGAGTTTTTTTTCAACCAGTACGGCTGATAATACATTTTTTGCGCCTAACATTAGACATTTTTCTTCTATTGCTAGCAGTGTGACACCTTCATCTAAAATGTCATCCAATAACAACACCGTACGATTGGTTAAATCTAGTTTTGGTAGCGATTGCCATACAAGCGCTTTGCCAATCGTTTGATTTTGATAACGACTCGCGTGCACGTAATCAACTTCTAACGGAAACTTTAACTGAGTTAACAATTGTCCGGCAAAAACAATGCCGCCACCCATCACGCAAATCACAATTGGACATGTGTCCTGAAGAGCCTCGGTAATTTCATGACTCAATCGAGTAATGGCCGTTTCAACCGCCGCTGATGAATGAATCAGTCGCGCCTGCTCAAGTAACTGCTGTGGATTTAGTGTGTTCAATTTAACTCGTTTTTTTAGATATTTTAATAAAACACTTTAGTCAGATATCGTACCTTCACCACGCTCTAGTGTAAGGTAATTTGTTCGGCAACCAAAGTAGTGAACGTCTCTGTACTGGCTTGATGTTGTGGTTGGTATTCTTCTACCCAAAATTTCAGTTCATTTTTAATATGTCGTTCATTGGCACTTTGAGAGCCATCAATCCATTTCAAAAGCTTTTTCACCCATGTTTCATCCACGGGCCTAGCCAATGCAATGCGCAGTTTTTCATGTGGCGTGGGTATCGTATGCTCGTCATCTGCAAGTAGCTCTTCATAAAGCTTTTCACCAGGACGCAACCCTACATATTCAATTTTAATATCATCCATCTGCAAGCCAGAGAGTCTTATCATATCGGCTGCCAGCGCAGCGATTTTGACTGGCTCACCCATATCCAATACAAAGATATCACCGCCGTTGCCCATCAACCCAGCTTGCATCACCAGCTGTGCCGCTTCAGGAATGGACATGAAAAAGCGCGTAATTTCAGGATGCGTAATCGTAACAGGCCCGCCTTTGGCAATTTGCTCTCGAAATTTTGGGATCACACTGCCACTGCTGCCCAACACATTACCAAAACGCACAATCACGAACTTCGTGGCTGATTCACTTTCATTTTGTTTAATAACATCGTGCGTCAATTGATCTTGTAAACCCTGACATACCATTTCGGCTAACCGCTTACTAGCGCCCATCACATTGGTCGGGTTAACCGCTTTATCAGTAGATATCAATACAAATTTGGCTACGCCAGCTTCTTTACAAGCCTGAGCTAAGGTATGCGTACCAATGACGTTATTAGACAAAGCTTCCCAAACATTGCCATTTTCCATCATGGGCACATGTTTGTAGGCTGCAGCATGAAATACAACTTTCGGCTGATATTGCTTGAGTAAATCTTTAACCCGCTGGTTATTTTTAACATCACCCGTCATGTAAAGCAGCTTGATTAGTACATTCTGACGACTGAACTCTTGCTCAAGATTATAAAGTGCGTATTCAGAAATATCTAAACAAACCAATGTGCTTGGCTTGTATTTAACGATTTGCCGACAAAGCTCTGAGCCAATAGACCCCCCTGCACCGCTCACCAAAACTGTATTGCCCTCAATTAGATTCTGCAACCCAGTATTATCGAGCTTGACTGCATCGCGCCCTAGTAGATCCTCTACATCCACCCTGCGAATCTGCGAGATGCTCACTTTACCACTCATCAAATCATCAATTGCTGGCACGGTAAGCACTTCTAAACCTAGCTGATTGGCAAGTTCTACCGCCTGACGGCGTTTTTGATGATGTGCGGAAGGCATGGCAATAATCACATGCTTAACTTCAAAGCGTTGATGTATTTCAGCTAAATGCTGTATTGCCCCCAGCACCTTGATGCCCAGCATTTCTCGTCCCAGCATAGTTTTATCATCATCCAGCAAGGCAACTACGCGCCACTGGGTACTACGTGTAAGATCTTTGACCAAGGCTATTGCCGCTTCACCAGCGCCTAAAATAATCACTGGGGCACCTTGAGTTAGGGTGGTGCCATACAACTGGTGCTCTTTCCATGCACGATAGGCAAAGCGGCTACCACCCATCATCATCATTAACAATAGTGGGTCTAGAATTAATACTGAACGAGGCACGATGATGCTGGAGCTCAGCATGAATAACAAGGCCGCTACCACTGCGGCGGCTGAACCAACTGCAAAGAGGATGCGTTTTAAATCAGGCACACTGGCAAAACGCCACATACCGCGATACAAGCCAAGAGAAACGAACACAACACCTTGCAATGGCACCACCCAGAGCACAGATTGCGACATGTGCTGAAAATGTTCAGCCGGAATTGAGAAATTAAAACGCAATAAATAAGCAGCAACCCAGGCAATGGTTGCTACTATGAGATCATGCAATAAAGCCAAAAAAGTGCGTGGATTAATGAGCGTTTGTTTCATTCAATTTATCATTTAGTTTATTTGCACGAAGTGGCCTGTTCAAGGTCACGCCATATTGTATCAACATACCACATCAGCAATCCATAATCATTACCTATACCACTAATACTCGGAGCACTAAGTAGTAATCAATCTCAATGCTGAACGCCATCTCGACACAATACCTTCAAAAAAGTAAGAAAGATGATTTTTAAGTCCAACCAAAAAGATTGATTATTCATATAATCAACATCCAGCTTTACCTTATCGGGGATAGGCAACTCATCCCGGCCGTTGATCTGTGCCCACCCAGTCAATCCTGGCACTAACTTATCAACACCATACTGAGTTCGTAATGCCACTAGATCATATTGATTAAACAAAGCTGGCCGAGGACCGACAAAACTCATATCACCCTTAATAATGCTCCATAGTTGCGGCAACTCATCTAAACTGGATTTACGTAAAAAAGATCCGACTGGAGTTAAAAACTGTTCTGGATTAGTTAAAAGATGTGTTGCTACAGCAGGCGTATTGACGCGCATCGTACGAAACTTCGGCATTTTAAATATCTTGTTATGCCATCCGACACGATCAGACCAATACAATATCGGACCAGATGAAGTCAACCGCACCATTACTGCCACCACCAGAAATGGCAGCACCAAGAACAGCAACGCAAATAACGCCAAACACAAATCAAATAATCGCTTCATCATATCAATCTTGAATCAAACTTTGTGCAGTAGCTTTTAACCCATCCGCAACTGATATAGGCGGCGCCAAACCAACCAATCTGTGAGACCAAGTTAAATCCACCTACGATTACCATACGGAAATACACCCAACATTAGAGTCTGCTAATTGCCGCCCAACACCGGCATCGTGCTGCGTTATAACTTCAATCCGTGATTGACAAAAAAACTCCAACTCTTCAGTCACTAAAAT
>DIZU01000191.1:0-2749 GCA_002429455.1 Methylotenera sp. UBA6020
GTGTATAAGAGACAGAATTTATGCTCAAATTAATAAGCAAATGTTGACAATAGGTTGTTGCTTATTTACTATTTGGCTATGTATAAAAAAAATATCACCGTTAACTGTTGTAAAAAATCAGTCTCGAAAGACTGGTCAAAAGACTGGCATAGTGCCGATATTCCTGTTGCACCTATCATTGCTACACCTATCATAGCTACACTTGGCCAAACAGGCAGCAACCTACAGCCGTTATCACGCGATCTCGGTTATATCCGTACAATTTTAGGCAATGCACTTTACGACCCATGCTCAAGGTATGGGCGATTCATCGCAGCGCATCTCAATGCTGCAACTCAGCAGACATGGTCAAGCCGATCCCGAAGAAGGCAACCCAAAAATGGCCGTATAGAACGAGGCATTGGCCTATATATAGCTAAGTCTGGTAATGATACTCGCGTTATAAAATCGCGCAATGTATACGCAATAGACAAGGCTGGTGCACGAAGATAAAAGTGTTCACCATGCTCGTTAGCAACGTGCTTGATGTGTCAAATCAATGGGTGGCTTAGCCGCTAGCTAGAACATTGCCGGATCATGTCCCCTGATCATGTCAAAAGTCATCAAATAGCGCAAACTTGATAGTCACTCAAATTTAGGTTGTCTGGTCTTGGACAACACAGAAAGCCGAGTAGAACCAACTCCCCACTTGATACAACAATAGCCTTTAATGCGGTCACTGGCAGTATTCACAACGCATGCCACTAAGGATTTCCTTATAGAAGATGAGGCATTAGTCCAATAGCCAAGGCTTGCTAGATTGATGCATATTGTCATTCTGTAGAAATGTAGGCAGGGCATAGTGATGTTTTTTTTGAGGCAAAATTTAGCCCAATCTAAGGCAAGAAAAATTTTGCTGAGATTGAATGCGATATCACCTCGGAGTAGGGGTGTGGCATATGTTTAATATTATTAATTGGATGCGAGATGGCAATGAAGCCTACGGTTGAAAAAAGCATGTTCGAGTGGATGAGTGTTTCTGTTGTGAGTGCAGCCTCGTTGGCTGACTTTTGCCATTTTCAGATGAATGCCGAAGAATTTAAATCCAGGGAAATTAAAACTGGGGCAATTAGCCGTTTTCAAATGAAGACTGAGGCAATTTAAAGATGAGTACCTTAGATATTTTGCTGATGATTTTTGGCCTGCTTGTGATACTAGGCAGCGTGATCTTTACGCGCAAGTTTATCGGGCAGATTGGTGCTACACCTGCCAGCGCAGCAAGTCTCCTGCATAAAATTGCCACAGGCGATCTTTCCACCAATATTCAACTAAAGCCTGGCGACACTACGAGCATGATGGCGGCATGCAAACGCATATCCGACACGCTCGCTGCACTGCAAGCGCAGATGGATAGCATGCGTACCGCGCACAGTGCCGGAAATATTGATGTGGTGGTGGATACCAGTAAGTTTTATGGGGCTTACCGAGCGCTGGCTACTGGCGTAAATATCTTAGTAAATGAGCATATTGTAGTAAATAAAAAAGTGATGTCATGCATTCAAGAAATCAGTGCAGGCAAGCTGGATACAGCACTAGAGCCGTTCCCCGGTAAACAAGCCTTTATTAACCACACCGTTGAAAGCCTGCGCGGCAATCTTAAAGCGTTTGTTGCCGATATCCAGCACCTGTCTCAAGAGCACGATGCAGGCGCTAGTGAGGTGATGATGAACCCCGATAAATTCCAGGGTGAATTTCGTACCATGGCCGGTTATGTGAACGATGTGGTGGTGGGGCATATTGCAATGAACAGGCAAGCCATGGCCTGCGTCAAGGAGATTGCCGAAGGTAATTTTGATGCACCGCTGGTGCAATTTTCTGGCAACAATGCCTTGGTTAATACTACGGTAGAGCAACTGCGCGGCAATCTGCAAGCGCTGTCTGCTGATACGGCTGAGCTGGCACAAGCTGTGGCGTCAGGGAAAATGGCCGCCCATATTGGTGTTGGCAAATATCAAGGCGGTTATCTGCAGGTGGTTGAAAGCGTAAACGCCACCATTCATGCGGCTGCTATGTCACTGACTGCGTTGGAAGAAAAACAAGAAGCGCAGATGTACGAACAACAACAGGCGCACGAAGCAAGTCAGGCCAATGATATCAATGGCTTTGATCAGTTGTGCCAACAGGTGTTGCCAGTCTGGTCCGGGCAGGTTGTGCTGGCACGCTCACACATGGAAGAACAGGTGGCTGCGCTCACCTCTAATTTCGCCAACTTGATCCGGCAGCTTGCCACCGCATCCACGGCGCATCAAAACACTGCATCTGTGGTCGATAACTCCACTTCTGGCGGCGTTGTTGCACTTTTCAATGACAGCCAAGCCAAGCTCAATTCAATCGTGACGTCCCTGCGCTCGGCTACGGAGATGCAAAGCCGCCTCGTGCAAGAAATTATCAATCTCTCCAGCTTTACTGATGAGTTGAGAAAGATGGCCAGCGAAGTACGTGGCATCGCCAATCAAACCAATCTGGTAGCCCTTAATGCGGCGATCGAGGCGGCTAGGGCAGGTGAGGCGGGTCGTGCTTTTTCTGTGGTTGCCAGTGAGGTACGCAAGCTGTCTGCCCTTTCCGGTGATACAGGTAAGCGCATTAGTGAAAAAGTTGAGTCAGTCAATAACGCGATTGCTGCCACCATGACCATGTCTCAGGAATTTGCCGAGCGGGATGCTGAAATGGTGGCCAATTCCGCGCAACTGATTACACACGTCTTAGATCA
>DIZU01000191.1:2833-3205 GCA_002429455.1 Methylotenera sp. UBA6020
CGTCTTAGATCAATTACGCTCGACTACGGATGGTTTGAGTGATGCCGCAACCGAATTCCGCAATGAAAGCGTCGTCATCCGGCATGAAGTAGAGGGTGCAATGGTAGCGCTGCAATTTCAGGACCGTGTCAGCCAGATGCTGGGCCATGTATATCAGGATATGGACAAGCTCGGCAACCATCTTGCTACCGCTGCAAATGCAGCGGATATCCACGGCATCAATGTCGACGAATGGCTGGACGAATTGGCCAGCACTTACACCATGGCGGAGCAACTCACTGTCCATCGCGGTGATGGGGCGCCAGTTCTGTCCATCGTCAAGAATATAACTGCAGAATCAGAAATCACATTTTTTTAGGAGCTAAGCATGGC
>DIZU01000103.1:0-1414 GCA_002429455.1 Methylotenera sp. UBA6020
TCTTGGATATTCGTGGTAGGCCGTACGGGATTCGAACCTGCGACCAACGGATTAAAAGTCCGCTGCTCTACCAGCTGAGCTAACGCCCCATTGTGCTACATGGGTAATACTGAATTTCTGGTATGAAGCTTTTCTCCCAAGTGATTTGCATCACTCACGAAAGGGCGCAATTATGCTAGAAACTATCTGCTTGGTCAATGCAAAACTAGCAAATAAGTTAACTTTTTATATTCTTTATTTTTACGGCTGATTACAAGTAGGGACTTTTGTTAAAACTTGACTTTTAACTAGGAGTTTAGTGCTTAATTTTGAGACTTAAGCTTCAGAACTACGGCTAGCGCATGCCGGGCATTTTTCCGCCCATCATATTGCCCATGCCGCGCATCATTTTGGCCATACCACCTTTTGCGAACATTTTCATCATTTTCTGGGTTTCTTCAAACTGCTTTAGCAAGCGGTTCACATCCTGCACCTGCACACCGGAGCCAGCTGCAATGCGTTTTTTACGCGTAGCCTTGATCAGCTCAGGCTTGCGGCGCTCTAACGCTGTCATGCTATTAATAATGCCTTCAATACGACGAATGCTTTTATCCGCATCATCAGGATTCATTTTGGCAGCCATGCCAGCCACTTGGCTTGGCATTTTATCCATGAGCGCGCCCATGCCGCCCATTTTGCGCATCTGTGACATTTGCGCTTTAAAGTCGTCTAAATCAAAGTTTTTACCCGATTTAACTTTATCTGCGAGCTTTTGCGCCTCGGCCATATCCACGTTTTTATGGGCTTGTTCAATCAGGCTGAGTACATCGCCCATGCCCAGCACACGCGAGGCCATGCGCTCTGGATGGAATGGTTCCAGGCCATCAACCTTTTCACTGACGCCTATAAATTTAATCGGCTTGCCGGTAATATGGCGCACCGATAGCGCTGCCCCACCGCGTGAATCACCATCTAATTTAGTGAGTATGATGCCGGTGAGTGGCAAGGTTTCGCCAAAGGCTTTTGCGGTATTTACCGCATCCTGACCTTGCATGGCATCAACCACAAACAAGGTTTCAATAGGGTTAAGCAATATGTGCAGCGCTTTGATTTCCGCCATCATGGCTTCGTCAATACCCAGGCGACCGGCGGTATCGAAAATCACCACATCGTAATAACCGCGTTTAGCGAAGTCTAATGCAGCATTGGCAATATCGGCTGGCTTTTGAGTCACATTGCTATCAAAGCAATCAACCTCTAATTGTTTCGCGAGCGTTTTAAGCTGTTCGATAGCGGCAGGGCGATACACGTCGGCACTGGCTAACAGCACTTTCTTTTTCTGCTCTTTTAATAGCTTGGCAAGTTTGGCTGATGTGGTGGTTTTACCAGAACCTTGCAGACCTGCCATTAAAATGATGGCGGGAGCCACTACCGC
>DIZU01000103.1:1468-6831 GCA_002429455.1 Methylotenera sp. UBA6020
AAGTTTAAGCCTACGTTAGCTTTGCCCATGAGTGAGGTAAGTTCGTCATGCACGACCTGAATCACGGCTTGCCCAGGCGTTAAGCTTTGTAGAACCTCCTTGCCCTGCGCACGCAATTTAACTTGCGCGATAAAATCTTTCACAACAGGCAAGGCAACATCGGCCTCCAGCAGCGCCATACGCACCTCACGCATGGCGTCGGCAATGTTATCTTCCGTTAGCCGCGCTTGACCACGTAAATTTTTAATGACGCCTTGCAGGCGGTCGGTTAAGTTTTCTAGCATCGCGTACTCTTACAAATCATTAGAACGCAATTTTACATCAAGCTATTATATTTGAAGCATATTTGCGCCATAATTGCACTGTTATAAATTCATTGCGATATATTCCATGCAAAAATTAATTCCTTATTTAGTGGTGGTGTTTATCTACTTGGCAGTGGCGGCTGATTTTTGGCGTAGCGCAAAAACACCGGCTAACCCGCAGTCGTTAAACCTACACAGCGCGATGATCGCGCTCGGGCTGATCATTCATGGCTGGCTGTTATACCAAGTCCTTTTTGAAAATGGCTTTAATTTAGGGTTTTTTAATGTGCTTTCGGCGATATCCTGGCTTACCGTGCTTATTTACTGGGTGGCCGATTTAAAACACCAACTCACGAGCTTGCAAGCTTTTGTCCTGCCGCCAGCGGCTATTTTTGCACTTTTGCCGGCCTCAAATGTAACCAATCACTTTCTACCTACAACTGAATCACCGTTATTTTTGGCGCATATCGCCATTGCATTGCTGGCTTACAGCTTGTTTACTTTCGCGACTTTACATGCGCTCCTGATGACCATTGCCGAGCGTAGCCTGCATAACAAACCTACGCTCATCAAATTACCAAGCTTTCCACCCTTGATGGTGATGGAGACTTTGTTATTTAGAATTATCAGCCTGGGCTTTATTTTACTTACCATCACCCTGATAAGCGGCATGTTGTTTTCAGAGCAGATATTTGCAAAACCTATGCAGTTCAATCACAAAACCGTGTTTTCTATTGCCAGTTGGCTTATTTATGGTGGCTTATTGTTCGGTAGATATCAGTACGGCTGGCGTGGACTTAAAGCCATCCGTTGGACGTTGGCAGGCTTCATGTTATTGCTACTGGCCTACGTGGGCAGTAAGTTTGTATTGCAAGTATTGTTACATCGTTAAATGCAACAATACTTTTAGCGCAAGCTAATCTGTGGCCAGCCCTGCTGCTTTGCGTAAGCGCTCAATGTATCATCGGCATCTACCGCTACCGGGGAAGTGACCAGTTTCATTAGCGGCAAATCATTATGCGAGTCACTATAAAAATAACTGGTTTCAAAGTCACTTAACTGTAGACCGCGCTCTGCCAACCATTGATTGATGCGCGTTACTTTACCCTCTTTAAAGCTGGGCACGCCACTCACACCGCCCGTGTACTCGCCATTCACCATTTCAGGATCGGTGCCGATTAAATATTCGATACCGTAAGCGGCGGCAATAGGCTTAGTCACAAAGCTATTGGTCGCAGTAATCACCAGGCATAAATCACCTTGCGCTTTGTGTTTATCGACCAAGTCTTGTGCTTTTTGCGTCATCATCGGGCGGATAACTTGATCCATATATTTTAGGTGCAGCTCTTCTAAGCGTTTTTTAGGGTGTTGCGAAAGTAGCTTTAATTGAAACTCTAAAAACTTGTAGATATCCAAGTTGCCATTTTTATAGTCCAGGTAAAACTGTTCGTTACGCTCGTGATGTGTTTTCGCATCAAGCAAACCCTCACCGATCAAAAACAAACTCCAGTTGTAGTCGCTATCGCCGGCAAGCAAGGTGTTATCAAGGTCAAATAAAGCTAAGTTTTGCATAAGGTTTTGTTTCATATTAAATTTCACTAATAATTTCTTTGGTAATTTCTTTGGTATTTGCAGAGAGCACTAAAAACACACCCACTAAAACCACACCGAGCGCTATAAACTCTATAGGCACAATGTGTTCGTTAGCCAACCAAATGCCAACGATGAATGCCACCACAGGGTTAACAAAGGTATTGCTGCTTGCCACCAGCGGACGCACTGCTTTCAGTAAATACAGATACGCACTGTAGGTCACTAACGAACTGAGCACCACCAAAAATAACATCGCAGCCCATGACTTTAGACTTACAGTTTGCGGCCAAGTATCCCCATGCAAAGCGCTCATGAGTAACAGCGCCACGCCACCTGCCAACATTTGTGCCGCACTTGCCATTAAACCTTGCGGCATCGCCAGGTGCTTACCCCACACCGAGCCAAACGCCCAAGTGGCCGCAGCAAAAATCAGTAACAACGCACTGGTTAAATCGCCATGCAAACTACCACCAACATTTAACAGGACAATACCAACAAAGCCAACGACGATGCCTAGCCACTCTTTGGATGTGATTTTATGCCCCCAAACAGAGGCGAAAATCGCCATCCAAATGGGCACAGTCGCGATAGAAAGTGCCGCCACGCTGGATGATACCGTTTGCTGCACATAACACACTGTGCCATTACCTAAAGCAGGTAACAAGATACCCACCACGGTTGCGCCAAGCCACTGCTGCTTTGTGGGATTCGGTGCACCTAAGCAGCGCATAACAATGTATAAAATCACCCCGGCAATGGTAAAACGTGTACCCGCCATCAAAAATGGCGGAAAGCTTTCTATGCCAAAACGGATAGCGAGATAGGTTGAACCCCAAATAAAATAGGTGCAAAACAGCGCTAAAACAATCAACAGGCTTTGGTTTTTATTACTCATATTTCGATTGTATATTTGTTAAATCGGCCAAAACGCGGCGCTTGAGCGCAGACAGTACGTTAAGTACGGCAAGCGAAAAGCAACGAAGCATTCGGTCGATTTTACGAAAAATCACACCTGTGGGTGAGCGCGCTCGGACTTGGACTGTATCTTATTAAGCGCATTCAAATATGCCTTTACCGAGGCAACCACAATATCGGTATCCGCGCCCTGTCCGTTCACAATACGCCCGCCCTTAGAAAGCCGCACGGTCACCTCACCCTGCGCATCTGTGCCACTGGTAATATTGTTCACCGAATAAAGTTGCAATTCGGCACCGCTCTGCACCATTGTTTCAATCGCCTTGAAAGCTGCGTCTACCGGACCGCCGCCGTCGGATTCTGCACGGCTTTCTACGCCATTTTCTGACAAGGTAATGATGGCATGCGGCACTTCACCCGTAATAGATGCGACCTGCAAATACACAAGTTTGAAGTGTTCTGTCGCTTCTGAAATGAACTCATCGCTGACCAAAGCGTGCAAATCTTCATCAAAAATTTCAGATTTCTTATCTGCTAAAGTTTTGAAGCGGGCAAACGTGGCGTTTAACAAATCCTCGGTATCAAGCTCAATGCCCAACTCTTTCAAACGGGTTCTGAAGGCGTTACGGCCAGACAACTTGCCAAGTGTTAATTTATTAGCCCCCCAACCCACATCTTCTGCACGCATGATTTCATAGGTTTCACGGTGTTTCAACACGCCATCTTGATGGATACCAGACTCATGCGCAAACGCGTTTGCCCCTACTATCGCCTTATTCGGTTGCACTGGGTAGCCGGTAATGGTCGAAACTAATTTGCTTGTTGGTACGATCTGAGTCGTATCAATACGCGTGGTTAAGTTAAACACATCGTTACGTGTCTTAATCGCCATCACGATTTCTTCAAGGCTGGCATTACCAGCGCGTTCACCTAAGCCGTTAATCGTACATTCCACTTGGCGTGCACCACCCATCACCGCTGCCAATGAGTTGGCCACCGCCATGCCAAGGTCGTTATGGCAATGTGTTGACCACACCACTTTATCGCTGTTCGGCACACGCGCTATCAATTCACGCATACGCTCGCCCCAAGGCGCGGGGATGGAATAACCAACCGTATCAGGCACGTTAATGGTTGTAGCACCGGCTTTAATCACCGCATCAAATATGCGAATCAAAAAGTCCATCTCTGAGCGCACTGCATCTTCTGCCGAAAATTCCACGTCATCGGTATATTCCAACGCCCATTTCACCGCCTGTACCGCACGTTCGACGACTTGATCTTCCGTCATGCGAAGCTTGTTTTCCATGTGGATTTTACTGGTAGCGATGAACGTATGGATACGCCCATTCTTTTCATCATGCATCATGGCTGGCTGAATGGCTTCACCCGCGCGACGTACGTCGTTTTCACTGGCTCTCGCAAGCGAACATACCGTTGAGTTTTTAATAATTCTGGCAATTTCCTGGATTGCATCAAAATCGCCCGGACTCGCCGCGGCAAAGCCAGCCTCAATCACGTTCACCCCCAATTTTTCGAGCTGGCGCGCAATACGGATTTTTTCTTCTTTGGTCATGGCTGCGCCGGGGCTTTGCTCACCATCGCGCAAGGTAGTATCAAAAATAATAATTTGCTCTTGTTTCATCGTCATTTCCTAACTTTTTATTCAGTATAATTCTTAGTTGGATTAAATTCTTGAAAATCATAAGATTTTAATCTTAAAATTTGGCTCAAACTTATAATTAACGTTAAGCGAGCTTCGCACTGCATTTTTAAATGTGGCGGGCTTAGTACAGAGTGTGGGGGAGTATAGTTTGCGCGCTAGCGCAGTGCGTGAGCACGCAGCGCAAATAACGGCTGCAGGCTGCCGCCGGTACGCAAAGCATGATTGCGCAGCGTAGCCGCACGTGACGCAAGCATTTTGCGTAAAACTAATGCGCTCGCCATAAAGCTGAGCGCATAAAAAACTATTGAAATATGTAAATTGAACATAGTGAGAGAAATATAGTGTTTTTTACCACACTCTGCAAGCGTTTAAGTAGTTGAATTTACTTATCATCATGATAATTTTTTCATTCAAATCTATACTTAGCTAACTAAAATTAGGTATCAACAGGTTCATTAACCGGACTTCACTTGTTTAAATTTTTCTCGCAGCCAAAGTACATAGCCAGAAAACGCATAGACGGTCATCACAAAAAATAGCACTTCCGGTGGACTGTATGAGATCAGTACAATCGCCAACATAATGCCTAAAATCACAAAGAACGGCACGCTGTCTTTGAGGTTAATATCTTTACCGCTGTAATAGCGCAAATCGCTCACCATCGAAACACCCGCAAACACTGTAATGCCCCAAGCCATCCACTTCATTTGCAATACGCCGAAAAATATATCGCGACCACTCACGCCATACTCGTATGACACCCATACAAAGCCTGCTAATAAAGCAGCTGCAGCCGGGCTAGGCAAACCTTGAAAATAGCGCTTATCTTGATGTGCATCGTCTAATTTGGTGTTAAATCTGGCCAAGCGCAACGCCGCGCAAGC
>DIZU01000103.1:7054-7932 GCA_002429455.1 Methylotenera sp. UBA6020
GTCATACGTGCGACACGCCCATCCAGCCCATCCATCACCATGGCAATAAAGATTGCGACTGCAGAAAGCTCAAAGCGACCATCCATCGCCTGCACAATGGCGTAAAAACCTGAAAACAGTGAGGCTGAGGTAAATAAGTTAGGCAACAGATAAATGCCGCGCTCTTTTAAGCCACCTTCTAATAGCGGCTTTTTGCTACGTGTGCGTAAGGGTTTTTCAACCATAATCATAATTTTCAATGAATGAACTTATCATTAGTATAACAAAGCTAAGCTTCTTGAATACGGCTCGAAACCATTATAGTCAAAGCAAAATCCTCAAATTCATGTCGTAAAGCTGAATTCCTACAGTAAATCAAAATATAAGCGGTGTGTTAATATCGCGACCTAGAAAAAATAGTCATCACCATACAACAACTTACACCATAAAATTTACATCATGCAATTTACACTACACAAACAAGATGGCCTAGCCCGCCGTGGCACACTAGCGCTCGCACATGGCGAGGTGCAAACACCGGCTTTCATGCCGGTAGGTACTTATGGCACGGTAAAAGCCATGTCGCCTTTAGAACTTAAAGAAATTGATGCACATATCGTACTAGGCAATACTTTTCACTTATGGCTACGCCCAGGGCTAGACGTGATTGCCGCACATGGTGGCCTGCACAAATTCATGGGTTGGGATGGCCCGATCCTGACTGACTCAGGCGGCTTCCAAGTATGGAGCTTAGGCGCATTACGTAAAATCACGGAAGAAGGCGTAAAGTTTCGCTCACCCATCAATGGCGACAGCTGTTTTTTAACGCCTGAAGAATCCATGCGCATTCAGAAAGTGTTGAATTCTGACATTGTGATGATTTTTGATGAATGCACACC
>DIZU01000103.1:8107-17365 GCA_002429455.1 Methylotenera sp. UBA6020
TTACGCGATATCTCACTCGCGGGTCTTACCGAGATTGATTTTGATGGCTATGCAATTGGCGGCCTATCGGTAGGTGAGCCGAAGGAAGATATGTTGCGCATTCTCTCCCACACTGCACCAAAAATGCCGCAGCACAAACCGCGTTACTTAATGGGGGTAGGCACGCCAGAAGACTTGGTCGCGGCCGTAAGCCAAGGGATAGACATGTTCGATTGCGTGATGCCAACCCGCAATGCGCGGAATGGCTGGTTGTTTACCCAGCATGGCGATATTAAAATCAAGAATGCTGGTTACAAAACTGATACAGCGCCACTAGATGCTGATTGCAGCTGCTATACCTGTCAAAATTTCAGCCGCGCTTATTTGCACCATTTGCACAAAGTTGGCGAGATTTTAGGTTCTCGCTTAAATACCATTCACAACCTACATTATTACCAAAAACTGATGGCAGGCATGCGCAGCGCGATTGAAGCGGGGTCATTTGAAGCGTTTAAAATAGAATTTGCTATCAAGCGCGCCAGCCTATCCTAGCAAAGCTGACTCACAAAGTTCGACTAATCTGCAACAACAAGCAGTCTGTGCTAGAATCCGAAGCTAATTTTTTACCATTTTTTAAGTTAATTTAAAGAGAGTTATATCGTGTTTATTTCAAATGCATATGCAGCAACTGGTTTAGCCGGCACCGATTTAATGAGCTTTTTGCCGCTCATCGTTATTTTTGTGTTGTTTTTCTTCATGATTATTCGTCCGCAAATGAAACAAGCCAAAGAGCAACGCAATATGATTGCTGCTTTGCAAAAAGGCGATGAAGTCGTCACTAGCGGGGGCATCGTGGGCAAGGTAACTAAAGTGACCGAGTCTTTTGTCACCCTTGAAATTGCAGCGAATACTGAAATTACCGTGCAAAAACAGGCGATACAAAGCGCGTTGCCAAAAGGTACTATTAAAAATATCTAACTAAAGAAATTTTTAGCGAGAGTATTGTCTATTTGCTAAGAAATATTAAAAATTAGAATTAACGCCACTTCATTAAACCACACTGTTATTGACTAGAGCCTGACTATGAACCGCTACCCAATGTGGAAGAACATCTTCGTTGCAATCATGATTATGATTGGGCTTATTTATACCATCCCGAATTTTTTTGGCGAATCTCCTGCGGTACAAATTACGCCGGCCAAAAGCACGTCTAAACTTGACCCGGCATTACTCGGTCAAGTAGAGGCGATCTTCAAGCAAGAAAAAATTCAATACGATGGTGTGTACCTGGATGCACGTGGCGTTAAAGCCCGCTTTGCTAGCACTGATACACAAATCAAGGCTAAGGATGTACTACAAGCAAGTCTAGGTAAAGACTATACGGTAGCACTCAACTTACTCTCTCGTTCGCCTAATTGGTTACGAAGCTTGGGTGCAAAACCTATGTATTTAGGTTTGGATTTGCGTGGCGGGGTGCATTTTTTAATGCAAGTGGATATGAAAGCGGCATTAAGTAAAGCCGCTGAACGTTTTGTTGGTGACTTTAGAATCGCACTGCGTAAGGAGCGGATTTCGTACGTTGGCATCACGCGCGAAGGCGAAGTGGTTCAGATTCGTTTCAGTAATGAAGCTGACCTGGCAAAGGCCAGAACAATCATCAGCAAGGAGTATCCCAATTTAACGCTGGAAGAGACCGCTAGTGGTGAAGAAAAACTGCTAAGAGCATCACTTAATCTGGCTGAACAAAAACATATTCAAGATTTTGCCATCAAGCAAAATATTCAAACGCTGCATAACCGTATTAACGAACTAGGTGTAGCTGAACCGATTATTCAGCAACAAGGCGCTGACCGCGTGGTCGTGCAACTGCCGGGCGTGCAAGATACGGCTAAAGCCAAAGAAATTTTAGGCCGTACCGCTACGCTGGAAATCAGGTTGGTAGACGAAGAAAAAACCGATGTTGCAACGCTTGAACAAGCCGCTAAAGGTCAAGCGCCTCTGGGCGATGAAGTCTATAAAGACCGTCAAGACCGCCCAATCCTAGTGAAAAAGAGTGTAGTGCTCACTGGCGATTACATTACCGATGCCGGACCTGGCGTAAACAATCAAACCGGGCAATCCGTAGTGAACGTAACGCTGGATGCACGCGGTGCCCGTATTTTTCAACAAGTCACACGTGAGAACGTCGGCAAACGCATGGCGATATTGCTGATTGAAAAAGGCAATACGGAAGTCATTACCGCACCGGTGATCAACGAGGAAATTGGCGGCGGTCGTGTGCAAATTTCAGGCATGGCCAACACGCAAGAAGCCACTGATATTTCACTGTTACTACGTGCAGGCGCACTTGCTGCACCTATGGATATTATTGAAGAGCGCACCGTTGGCCCTAGTATGGGTCAAGACAATATCAACCGCGGCATGCATTCAACACTGTGGGGCTTTGCCGCCATTGCCGTGATGATGATGATTTATTACATGGCATTTGGAGTGGTATCGGTTGCTGCGCTTGCGATTAACCTATTGCTATTGGTAGCGATTCTTTCCATGTTGCAAGCCACCCTCACCTTACCGGGCTTGGCGGCGATTGCGCTGGCACTTGGTATGGCAATTGATGCAAACGTGCTGATTAACGAACGCGTACGTGAAGAACTACGCAACGGCAATACGCCACAAGCCAGCATTCATGCGGGTTACGAACGTGCATTTGATACTATTTTAGACTCGAATGTCACTACACTCATTGCCGGTTTAGCGCTGTTTATGTTTGGTACAGGCCCAATTAAAGGCTTTGCCGTGGTGCACGTATTGGGCATTTTGACTTCAATGTTTAGTGCGGTGCTGGTCTCACGCGCATTTGTGAACTTGATTTATGGCTATCGTCGTAAGGTCAGCAAGTTATCTATAGGCCAAATTTTTAAAGCCTAGGCTTAAACATACTTTTTAGAATATAGAGTACACCATGGAATTATTTAGAATTAAAAATGATATTCCCTTTATGAGTTACGGTCGTCTTACGACCTCTATCTCATTAGTGACATTTATACTGGCAATTATCTTTTTAGCGACGCGCGGCTTAAATTTTGGCGTGGACTTTACTGGCGGCACCGTCATGGAAGTCAACTATCCGCAAGCGGCCAACCTGGAAAATGTGCGTAAGGCGGTGGATAGCATCGGCTTAAAAGAAGCGACCGTGCAGAACTTTGGTTCTAGTCATGACGTACTGATACGCCTGCCTGTAAAATCGGGCTTGTCTGTTTCACAACTGTCTGAGCAAGTAAAAACAGCCTTAGTCAAGGCAGACTCAACCGCTGAAATACGACGTGTCGAATCCGTGGGTGCGCAAGTAGGTGATGAGCTGTATGAAAATGGCGGTTTAGCGCTGTTTTTTGTATGTATAGGTATTGTGTTATACCTATGGCTACGTTTTGAATGGCGTTTTGCAGTAGCTGCGATTATCGCCAACATGCATGACGTGGTCATTATTTTAGGTTTTTTCGCGTTCTTTCAATGGGAGTTCAACCTGACTGTACTGGCGGCGATTTTGGCCGTATTAGGTTATTCTGTGAATGAATCTGTGGTGGTGTTTGACCGAGTACGCGAAAACTTCCGTAAAATGCGTAAAGCTTCAGTAGTGCAAGTAATTGACAACGCCATTACCCGCACCATGTCACGCACCGTGATTACCCACATGATGACGCAAACCATGGTGGGCTCTATGCTGCTATTTGGAGGTGAAGTGTTACACAACTTTGCATTAGCGCTGACCATCGGCATTTTGTTTGGTATTTACTCTTCAGTGTTGGTAGCTTGCCCAATCGCCATGTGGTTAGGCGTTAATCGCGCCAACTTGATTGGTGATGTTGAGAAAAAAGACGCCGAGAAAAAAGGCAATGGCAAAAAAGATATTGCTGAGATTTTACCTTAAGTTTTTATCTTAAATCTCGCACCTAAGAACTAACACCTTAAAGCCAAGTTAATTGAAACTAGGCAAAATCACATCACGTATTGCTAATACGCTCAAATCAAGTGTGCTTCAACTAAGTACACTTGATTAGTAGCCCTGCACACGTATACACTCACCATATGTTGAATACCGTCATCTTACCCATTGGATAACATCCCTATCTCCTGGCAGCTAGGCACGCTCGCCCTGCTGCTGTTTATTTCTGGTTTTTTCTCAATAGCCGAAACCAGCCTGATGTCGCTCAACCGTTACCGGATGAAACATCTGGCCAAGCAAGGCAATCGTGGTGCTAGGCTCGCCAGTATATTGCTCGCAAAAACCGACAAACTACTAGGTGTCATACTACTAGGCAACACGCTTTGTATCTCAGCATCATCGACACTGGTCGCTGTCATTAGTGTTGATTTATTTGGTGAGGGTGAATTTGTGTTGATGATAGGCACACTCGCCGTCACCTTCGCGATTTTAGTATTTAGCGAAATTTCGCCCAAAGTAATCGCCGCTGCCTATCCGGAAAAACTAGGGTTTGCTTGCAGCTATATTCTGTATCCATTGCTATGGCTGCTAAACCCGGTGGTGTCTTTCATCAACCTTTTCGTGAAAGGTTTTGTGCGGCTATTAGGCATAAAAGTGAACTTTGAAGAAACCATGCAGGCGATCACTACTGAGGAGCTACGCAGCATAGTGTCTGAGGCGGGGCATTATATTCCCAAGAAAAATCGTACTATTTTGTTGAATTTATTAGATTTAGAAAAAATCACGGTCGACGATGTCATGACTGCACATACGCAGGTAGAGACTATAGATTTTGATGCGCCGGTTGAAAATATCCTGCAACATATTTCCAACAGTCATCATACGCGCTTGCCTGTACACCAAGGCGAGCACGAGGAAATTATTGGTATTTTGCATATACGCAAAATGATTAGCCAATTACGTCCTAGTAATGATGGCAATGATTTAGACAAAGAAGCGCTAAGGGAGATGATTACCGAGCCATATTTCATTCCATCAGGCACACCACTACATACGCAAATACAGCAGTTTCAAGAGAAACAACAGCGCATAGCACTGGTAGTAGACGAATATGGTGAGTTTAAGGGCTTGGTTACTTTAGAGGATATCTTAGAAGAAGTGATTGGCGACTTTACGACGCAATCACCTTCTCGCCTAGGTAGTTACCGTAAAGAAGCCGACGGTAGCTGGCTGGTAGATGGTAGCAGCAACTTACGCGATCTCAATAAAAAATTAAATCTCAGTTTACCGCTCAATGGCCCACGCACACTCAATGGCTTGGTATTAGAGCATTTTGAAGACATTCCGGAACCCAATACCAGTTTTAAGATTGGCACACACACATTAGAAATTGTGCAAACACAAGATCGCATCGTAAAAAGCGTCAAAATTTTCCCTTAATCAGCAAAAGCCTTTATTGCAAACGCAAGCATGGGTTATCCAATATAGTAGATAACGAAAGATTTAGATTTATCTTCGTCATTTCATCATTCGCAATAATACTTACATCGTTATTCTTTAAGACCCTACTCAAATTGGGCTTGAATTTTTTATAGTTTGGCTCAAAATAGATTGCAATATGGCTAATTCACCTTTTGATAGTAACACTGCACTAAAACCTGAAGTTGCAAAACCAAAATTGCCCCCCATGTTTAAAGTGCTACTGCTAAACGACGATTACACCCCGATGGAATTTGTCGTTGAGACCATAGAACGTTTTTTTAACAAAAGCCGTGAACAAGCAACGCAAATCATGCTCAAAGTACATACAGAGGGCATGGGCGTATGTGGTGTATATCCACAAGATATTGCAGAAACAAAAATGAATCAGGTACTTAACCACGCTAAAGAGTCGCAACATCCTTTGCAGTGTGTGACAGAGCCCGCTTAAGGCTGGCGTAAGATTAATAGTAACGGTTTGAAGCTAACGTTACTGTTAAGTACCTGCCTAGAGCTGGAGTGAAAGTGACAGTTCCAGCCTGAAGTTAATTTTGAAAGTAAGGTATTAAAATGATCGCTCAAGAGCTCGAAGTAAGTTTACATATGGCCTTTATGGATGCTAGACAAAAGCGCCATGAGCTTATCACGGTCGAACATTTGTTACTCGCCATGATTGACAATCCCACTGCCGCCGAGGTGCTACGTGCCTGCGGGGCGAATCTTGAGGTGCTACGTACCGAACTGAGTCAATATATTGAAGAACACACACCCACCGTGATTGGTCAGGATGACGTTGATACACAGCCTACGCTGGGCTTTCAACGTGTCATTCAACGCGCCATGTTGCACGTGCAATCATCCGGTAAAAAAGAAGTCACTGGTGCCAACGTACTGGTTGCCATCTTTGGTGAAAAAGATTCACATGCCGTGTTCTTCTTGCATCAACAAGGTGTAACGCGTTTAGATGTGGTCAACTTCATCTCACATGGTGTTTCTAAAGTAGCTGAAACTGCCAAACCAGAAGGCGAAGACCAAGAAGCTGACGTGGAGTCCGCCCCAAATGGTGCACTTGAAAACTTCACGCTCAACTTAAATCTACAAGTTCTGGCAGGTAAAATTGATCCGTTAATCGGTCGTGCTCCGGAGTTGGAGCGTGTCGTACAAACGCTGTGCCGCCGCCGTAAAAATAACCCACTGTTAGTGGGCGAGGCAGGTGTTGGTAAAACAGCGATTGCCGAAGGATTAGCGCGTCGTATCGTTGAGAAAGAGATTCCAGATGTACTCGCCAATGCCACGGTGTATTCACTCGACATGGGGGCATTGCTCGCTGGTACCAAATATCGCGGTGACTTTGAACAACGCTTAAAAGCCGTCATGAAGCAACTGGCTGAAAAACCGGACGCCATTTTGTTTATTGATGAAATTCATACCTTGATTGGTGCCGGCTCTGCCAGTGGCGGTACTTTAGATGCCAGCAATTTACTGAAACCAGCATTATCAAATGGTTCGCTCAAATGCATAGGCGCCACTACTTATCAGGAATACCGCGGTGTTTTTGAAAAAGACCATGCCTTGTCACGCCGTTTCCAAAAAATCGATGTGGCAGAACCTAGCGTGGCTGAAACCATTGAAATCTTAAAAGGCCTGAAATCACGCTTTGAGTCACATCACAGTGTGAAATACACCGCAGGCGCATTAAGCACCGCAGCAGAACTCTCAGCCAAGTACATTAATGACAGGCACTTGCCGGATAAAGCAATTGACGTGATTGATGAGGCCGGCGCTGCGCAACGCATATTGCCGAAATCCAAACAGAAAAAAGTCATCGGCAATAAAGAGATCGAAGACATTATTGCTAAAATTGCGCGTATTCCGCCCAAAAATATCTCTAGCGATGACCGGACCGCACTTAAAACTCTTGAGCGCGACTTAAAAGCCGTGGTGTTTGGTCAGGATAAAGCCATAGAAGCACTGACCTCCGCAGTTAAAATGGCGCGTAGCGGCTTGGGGCAAGGTAACAAGCCGATTGGTAGCTTCTTGTTCAGCGGCCCGACAGGGGTAGGTAAAACTGAAGTGGCAAAACAATTAGCCTATATCATGGGCATAGAACTGATTCGCTTCGATATGAGTGAATACATGGAACGCCATGCCGTGTCACGTCTGATTGGCGCGCCTCCTGGCTATGTTGGTTTTGAGCAAGGCGGCTTGATGACCGAGGCAATTACCAAGCATCCTTACTGTGTAATGCTGTTGGATGAAATTGAAAAAGCGCACCCTGACATTTTCAATATCCTGCTACAAGTAATGGATCACGGTACGCTCACAGACAACAATGGTCGCAAGGCTGACTTCAGAAACGTGACCATCATCATGACAACCAATGCCGGTGCGGAAAACCTATCTAAATCAAGCATGGGGTTCACTAACGCCAAGCAGGCAGGTGACGAGCAAGCGGATATCAAGCGCTTATTTTCACCTGAGTTCCGCAATCGTTTGGATGCCACCGTGTCTTTCGCTGCACTGTCTCATGACATTATCATCCGCGTGGTCGATAAGTTCTTGATTCAATTGGAAGACCAATTGCATGAGAAAAAAGTTGAAGCAACCTTTAGTGATGCCTTGAAAACTTACCTAGGTAAAAAAGGCTTTGATCCGTTGATGGGCGCACGTCCGATGGCCAGATTGATTCAAGACACCATACGTAAAGCGTTGGCTGACGAGTTGCTCTTTGGCAAACTAGCTAACGGCGGTAGCGTACATGTGGATATTAATGATAAAGATGAAGTGCAACTCATTTTTACAGAAGATAAGCAATCTTCAGCACCATCACTTGCGACTGCCGAATAAGAACTAACATTTTACTTATTGTTATTTTGTAGCAACTAAAAACAGCCAGCTTACGCAATGTAAGTTGGCTGTTTTTCCATGATGCTGATGAACAACTCAGATTCCACCAATCTTTTTAGCCAAGCCTTTAATTTGGGGTACGGTGCAGCTTCGAACCAAGCACTATCGACAGCCCAGAATTGTCGAACAAATGGAAAGATCGCGATATCGGCCAAACTCACTTGGTCTTTTATTAAAAATTGCGATTCATTTAGTAGCATTTCCAGCTTCTGTAGAAACACCTCTCCTTGCGCTCTATAAGCTTTGGCAGATTGTTCTGGGAAGCGTATCGCATACTTGTACTTATCTAGCGCTCGCTTAAAGCTGCTATCGTTCTCGGCAATGAGCTGTTGTGTGAGTTCGTTATTCGTAACTAACCAGCCATCGCTATCATTCTGCGGCACAGCCCAACGCATGATATCTAAACTTTCCTCAAGTACCGTACCATCATCTAGCACCAGTACAGGCACCGTAGCTTTAGGAGAAACCTTTAACATCTCTTCAGGTTTATCTCTTAATGCAATTTCGCGGATTTCTACTGCAATACCGGTATATTTCAGCGCCATGCGAGCGCGCATGGCATAGGGGCAACGGCGATAAGAATAGAGAATTGGCAATGCCATCACAATCCAAAAACTAGCCTAGTATTTTACAAATATCATGTACCAGCTTAGGCCCTTTGTAGATCAAGCCGCTGTAGACCTGCACCAAGCTCGCGCCGGCAGCTATTTTTTCAACCGCATCAGCACCGCTTAAAATACCGCCCACACCGATGATAGGCAATGCGCCTTGTAGTCGCTGTGATAATTGCTGAATGACCAATGTTGATTTCTCACGCACAGGCGCACCAGACAAACCACCGGTTTCATCTGCATTCTTCAGGCCCTGTACTGCGTCTCGTGAGAGCGTGGTATTCGTGGCAATCACCGCGTCTATTTTATGCTCCATCAACAAATCTGCAATCTCATTGA
>DIZU01000103.1:17580-26766 GCA_002429455.1 Methylotenera sp. UBA6020
GCACGCAGGTTTTTGGTATTGGGTGAAGATATATTCACGGTAATGTAGCTAGCATGTGCGTACACCTTTTGCATGCACATCAGATAATCGCTCACCGCATTTTCATTCGGCGTATCAAAGTTCTTACCAATATTGATACCTAGCACACCCTTGAACTTGGCAGCTTTTACATTTTCAATTAAATTATCTACGCCCAAATTATTAAAGCCAAAGCGGTTCACAATCCCTTGTGCCTCCTTCACTCTAAACAAACGTGGTTTGGGGTTACCGGGTTGTGGCCGCGGTGTAACCGTGCCCACCTCAATAAAACCAAAGCCTAGCGCCGCCATGCCATCAATCACCGCGCCGTTCTTATCCAAGCCTGCCGCCAAGCCTACTGCGTTGGGGAAGGTAATGCCCATGACGTCTCTGGGCTGGCAAACAGGCGGTTTTGGGTAAAGTGCCAAAGCTCCAGTTTTTTCAGCTAGCTTTAGGCTTTTTAAGGTGAGATCGTGAGCCGCTTCAGCATCAAACTGAAACAGCAAAGGTTTTGCGAGTGAGTAAATATCCATAGCTGAATTTTACTTGAAAAACTATTTAGACATTATCGCTATTTAACCCAATATCATTTTTTAATAGATAAGCATTTAATCAGTTACTTTTTAATGGGAATGACACTAATCGCACCGCCAGTTTCTAAAATAGCAGTGTGAACGTCTTTAATGCTGCTACAACCCGCTAAACGTAAAGCAACATCCAGCTCCTGTTGGGTCAGCTGAGAACTCTCCATCATATCTTGATAAAGCTTGCCATTATGAATCAGTATTTGTGGCCGCCCTTCAATCAGCGACTCTAGCTTTTTACTTCTAAAAGTAGCAAACCCCACTAGATAATTGATTGTCACTAATGTAGTCGCGCTAATCAAGCCACCTATCAGTGAGTTATCGCCGCCATTCATAGAGTTTTGCACCGCGTTCGATAAAATTAGCAGCAACACTAAATCGAAAGGCGCTAATTGCCCAATTTGCCGCTTGCCCGAAATACGCAAAATAAAAATCAAAAATACATATACAAGAATGCTACGAACGATTAATTCCCAAACTGGCACAGTCAAATTCAACATGTTTTAGCCTTTGCATGATGATGTTTAATCAGTTTAGTTTAATCCAAATTTGATGCACCATTACTATTAATCATTACCAATGATGAGCACGTCGCCTGACTGGATACCAGCCTGCGCTGGTATGACGGCGGTGAAGATTGCAAGCTATCTGAGAAGATAAGCAACGGTGAAACCTGACACGGCTTTTAATCCCCTGCTACCGCGCCTGTACTACTTTAAAAAGTTGGGGGCTTTTAAGCGAGGACTGTTTGAGTTCCGCGACAAGCCACGTTTTGTGTGGCTTGTAAGGGCGAGTTCCGCAGCGCCCAACTTTTTAAAGTAGCACAGGAAACAAGCGGTAGGGGGTAGCCTTTTCTTTGGTTTCTTTCTTTTGGCTAAACAAAAGAAAGAAACTCGCAAGTCGCGCGAGAGCGACTTATTACATTATGGCGCAATGCTTTTTAGTCATTGCGCCTTAATGTAATCACTCAAATGTAACTTACTCATCCAGTAACTTCCCGCCTATCGCCCAATCCTCATACGCCACTTCTTCAAAGGTAATATAGGTATAAGACTTCGGCTTATGGGCTACGCGCTCTAATGTCTCAGTAATTTCTTTGGCGATTTGGGCTTTTTGTTCGCGGGTCACTTCACCAGCAAGCTTGATATTCACGTATGGCATATTAATCTCCTTTGATTTTTCGCGACGCCCTCGTCGCACCTACAATTCTGCTTTAATCATCGCAAACACTTCATGAAACATGGCTGCTGTGAGTCTGCGTGTTTGCGTATTGTAACGACTGCAGTGGTAACTGTCGTATAAAATCAACCCCTTAGCAAGCGGACCGTTAAGCGTATGGCGCGCGGCATGACCGAATTTGTAATCTTTAATTTTCAAGCCAAACGCTTTTAATACAGCCAAATGCGCCACATTACCCAAAGCTAAGATGATGTTATTGGTATTTAAGTTCTGCAACTCAGCCGCTAAAAATTGATTGCATGTGGTGATTTCTGCAGGTAATGGTTTGTTATCTGGCGGTAAACATTTTACGGCATTGGTGATGCGACAATTGATGAGCGTTAAACCGTCATCGACTGAAGCAGATTGCGGCTTATTAGCAAAACCATATTGATACAATGTTTCATATAGCAGAATGCCCGCATAGTCACCCGTGAAAGGCCGCCCAGTTTGGTTGGCACCATGCATACCGGGTGCTAAGCCCACAATAATCAGCTGTGCATCTGCATCACCAAATGCTGGCACTGGCTTGCAAAAATACGTGGGATGACTCACTTTAACTTCATCTAAAAAGTTAGCCAAACGCGGGCATTGCCTACAGTTGGCATCAAACACTGGCTTAGTGAGTGTGGTCATTATGATCCAAGCCATGGGCAGCCAAGCCAGATTTGCCATGTGAGATATGCCAAAAGTCGTGTATTAACTTACACGACATGGATGTTTTGGTTGAGTTATTCATAGACGAAATGCTAACCGAAAAGCCAATATTTTTAACATCTAACTTCCTTTTATGAGAAATTTAATTTGTAAGAATTGTTGAAAGCTATAATGCTGACACTTTTCTATTGTTCGCATTAAATTACTATGCTCAGTTACCGTCATGCCTTTCACGCGGGCAATCATGCAGACGTGTTAAAACACTACGTCTTAGGGTTGGTGCTTGCCCATACCGCACAAAAAGATAAACCTTTCTGGTATATCGACACGCACGCAGGCGCCGGTATGTATAGCCTTGATGATGGTTACGCCACACAAAACGCAGAGTTTGAACAGGGTATTGATAAACTGATTACTGCCAGCAACCTGCCAGCGGCGCTGGCAGATTATGTAGCACAAATTCAAAGCTTTAATGCAGATTTACCTCCTTCTGCTGCACCCCAGCTTTATCCTGGCTCTCCGATGATTGCACAACAGTATTTACGTGCGGATGACAAAATGCGGCTGTTTGAATTGCACCCAAGCGACTGTAAGTTACTGATTGAGAACTTTGCAGGACAAGGCCGCCAAACCAAAATTGAAATGCAAGATGGCTTTGCCGGCATTAAGGCTTGCCTACCGCCACCACCGCGCCGGGCTGTGGTGTTGATTGACCCGCCATATGAAGACAAACAGGATTATCAACGTATGGTTGATATGATTAAAGATAGCCTCACTCGCTTTGCTACAGGCACGTACATAGTTTGGTACCCGTTACTACAAAGGCCGGAACCCGCACAAATGTTAGAAGATTTGTTAAAAATGAATGTACCAAACTGGCTGCATGTTGCCATGACGGTAGAAACCCCCTCGCCTGAAGGTTATGGCATGCATGGTAGCGGGCTATTTATTATCAACCCACCGTGGACATTGCCAAATATATTGAACGAAACGATGCCCATTCTGACCAAGCTATTGGCATTAGATGAAGCCGCCAGTTATGAATTAGATAGCCAAATTTCATAGATAGAAATGACCCGTTAGGCTGATACAATATGTCAGCAATTCAAGAACTCAACCCAACTATCAAATCAACGTAAGGCTTAAGCAGCATGCAAGAAAAAATCAAACACTCACCTACTGAATACAAACAAAAAAGTGTCATGACGAACATTTTGTTTGGTAGCCGCTGGCTACAAGTACCACTGTATTTAGGCTTAATTGTCGCGCAAGCAGTCTATGTATTTTTCTTTGGGGTTGAATTGGTACATTTGGTAGCTAAAGCCAATCATCTGGTCGAAGCCGATATCATGTTGATTGTGTTAGGTTTGATAGATGTTGTGATGATTTCCAACTTATTGATTATGGTGATTGTTGGCGGTTATGAAACTTTTGTTTCACGTTTGAATCTGGAGGGTCATCCTGACGAACCAGACTGGTTATCTCACGTGAATGCAAACTTGCTTAAGGTAAAGCTCGCCACAGCGATCATCGGTATTTCATCTATTCATTTGCTGAAAACCTTCATCAACGCAGAAAACTTAAGCGACAGAGTCTTGATTTCACAAACCGTTATTCACATGACGTTTGTATTGTCTGCAGTAGCGATTGCTTACATTGACAGGTTAATGACGCATACACAGGTACAGGTAAAACATTAAAAAACCTGCGTGACTGTGAGTTGGGTTACTTGGGACTGAGATACTGGCACCGCTTTAATACTAAAATCGTAATTCGCAACCGTTTTTTGGTTTTCTGTTTCTATCGCCACACGCCAATCGCCTGCCTGTAGATTTTGACTGTAGGTATAGCCTCTAAAGCCGTTGTAGCGCCCACCAGCTAAAGTAAAACTAATACGCGATCTGGTTTGCCAGCCTTGTTTTTTATCGTAAAACTGCCAGCGGTGATAAAGCTTTGCATTCAAGCCGCTAGGCGCAAATATAGATGAAATACAATAAACACGCTGCCCGGGAATAAGTTCTAAATTGTTACTGGTTTTTCGCCAGAACACCCACCAGGCGGATGGCTGCTGCGTAAGTTGATAATTGCCATCTGTTTTTGTTAACGCGTAAGCTACGGCAATATCCTGCTTAACTAGCGGCACTGGCGGAATCATATCGACCGCATAAGCCAGCATGAGTATTGCGGCTATTAACCAAACTGGGGCAATGCTGCCAAAGTGATTGGGCGTATTTTTATACAGCCAATGGGCGGCGCCCAACCCCAACAAGGTGCTTAGGTAAAACCAGATTGGATGAATGCTACCAAGTAAAAATGGCAAGGCAAAGTTAAACAGCAGCATGGCGCAAAAGCCAAACAGCGCCCAGCTTAGGGTAAAACGTTTGTATTCATCTTCCAAATATTCATTGGCCACTAGCATAACGCCCAACAATAACGACATCACCCACGCCAGCCAATGGTTGGCGCTTTTGAAATACAAAATAAATAACGAGCTTAATAAGTTGCCGAATATGAATTGCAGCAAAAAGTAGGGGAAGTTTTCCCAATAAAAACGCGCACAAAGCTTGCTAAGCCATAAAGGAAATTTTTTAGTATCGGCTAATACATAGCTTGGTCGCCCGATCATGTACAAAATCAAACCTGCGACTAATAAATAAGCGCCAAACATAAACAAATCTTGCGCTGCAACGCTGCGGCCCACCGTATACGCATCCCACGCAAAACCACCAAAAAAGAAAATGGCAGGGAAGAAATCCCTAATTTTTAGAATATGCCGGCTTAAGTTTTGAATATGGCTAGATTGTTTTAACTGAGAGATAAACATGCTATTGAATCAAATATGGTTGATAAAGATGGCTGAATTAAAGAAAACAATTTAAAAATAGTGGCTTAAAGCATGCTACCCATCACAAAACCAATGACGATACCGGTGATAAGCGCAACGGTCACCGCGCGATAGGTCAGCACATCCTTAGAATAGCCACGCTTAATTGCCACAATAGACACCAGATAGCCAACGGCGTTTAACAGCCAGATGATTGACAAGCTAAGGACTTTAAGCAGCAAAGGGCCAATGATAGGCACAAGCGCTATGATGCCGACGAACCATGCAAACAGATGGGAAAGCAATCCGAATAACAACACACCGGCGGTAACGGCTTTAGCATGCCACCCAAAATGCCATGCCGCATAAACACCCAACACCAACACTGTGCTTAACGGCAACATCAGTTTCCATGCGCCGCGCTTTACTGGTGGGATGATAGCTTCTTGGTTAAAAATATGCGGATTGGGAATCCCTGCCTTGGAAAGACTGGCACTCGAAATTTCCGTAGTTTTGTTTTCAGGTTCTGAGGCCATATCGCTTCTGAGGGTAAGGAAAGTCAAAGCAATATAGCCCAGCGTTCATCCTTTGACAAGCAGAGGACGAACGCGGACATTCAACACTGTAATTAACTGGCAACTTCAGCGATAGGGATGATTTTTTTCGCTTTCGCCATGCTTTCAGAATAATCCGGCATTTGATCAAAATTCAAATACTTATAGATTTCAGCGGTGTTCTGCAACTTGTTACCGACTGTTTCCATATACTCAGCATGGGTTGGCATGTAACCTAACTTAGCACATACTGCCGCCAACTCAGCCGAACCCAAGTAAACACGCGCATCGCGACCCATACGGTTATCAAAGTTACGGGTACTGGTAGAGAATACCGTGGCTTTATCCGCCACCCGCGCCTGATTGCCCATGCACAGCGAGCAGCCTGGCACTTCGGTGCGCGCACCTGCTACACCAAACACAGAGTACACACCTTCATCACGCAACTGGTTTTCATCCATACGTGTAGGCGGTGCAATCCATAAGCGCGTCGGAATGTTGCTTGTGCCTTCCAGTACCTTGGCGGCAGCGCGGTAATGGCCAATATTGGTCATGCAGCTACCAATGAACACTTCGTCAATTTTATCGCCAACCACGGCTGACAATGGTCTAACGTCATCAGGGTCGTTCGGGCAAGCCACTAGCGGTTCCTTGATTTCATTCAAATCAATTTCAATAGTGTAGGCATATTCGGCATCTGCATCTGGTGCTAGCAGCTCTGGTTTTGCCAACCACGCTTGCATACTGGCGATGCGGCGTTGTAAAGAGCGCGCATCCTCATAACCGTTATCAATCATGTTTTGCATGAGGACGATATTTGAGTTCAAGAACTCAATTACCGGCTCTTTATTCAGCTTTACCGTACAGCCATTGGCAGAGCGCTCGGCAGACGCATCGGCGAACTCGAATGCCTGCTCGACTTTTAAATCCGGCAAACCTTCAATTTCTAAAATGCGGCCATTAAATACATTCTTTTTACCTTGCTTGCCAACCGTGAGTTCGCCTTTTTGAATGGCCGCATACGGAATTGCATTCACTAAATCGCGCAGGGTAATGCCAGGTTGCATCGTGCCTTTAAAGCGCACTAATACAGACTCCGGCATATCCAGCGGCATGGCGCCCATCGCGGCGGCAAACGCCACTAAACCAGAACCGGCTGGGAACGATATACCAATCGGGAAGCGGGTATGTGAATCACCGCCGGTACCTACGGTATCCGGCAAGATCATACGGTTGATCCATGAATGAATCACGCCATCGCCCGGACGTAACGAAACACCACCACGGCTAGACATAAACTCTGGCAAGCTGTGTTGCAGTTTAATATCTACCGGTTTTGGGTAAGCGGCAGTATGGCAAAAGCTTTGCATCACTAAATCGGCACTAAAGCCCAGGCAAGCAAGTTCTTTCAGTTCATCACGCGTCATGCCGCCCGTGGTGTCTTGTGAACCCACCGTCGTGGCTTTTGGTTCGCAGTAACTACCGGGACGCACGCCCGTACCTTCTGGCAGACCGCAAGCACGACCCACCATTTTTTGCGCTAAGGTATAGCCTTTGCCAGTATCTTTTGGCGTAATCGCCTTAATAAACAATTCAGAAGGGGGCAGGCCTAAAGCGTGTCTGGCATTAGTGGTTAAACCACGCCCAATAATCAATGGGATACGGCCACCGGCACGCACTTCATCCGGCAAGGTAAAAGGTGCCAACTCAAAGCTCGCAATGACTTCACCTTGTGCATTCAACACCTTGCCTGCGTAAGGTTGAATGGTGATGATGTCACCCGTTTGCATTTTTGACACATCGCATTGAATAGGTAGCGCACCAGAGTCTTCTGCGGTATTAAAGAAAATCGGCGCGATTTTGCTGCCTAAGATCACACCGCCAGTGCGTTTGTTGGGAATATGCGGAATATCGTTACCCATAAACCACTGCAAGGAATTGATCGCAGATTTACGTGAAGAACCGGTACCGACGACATCACCCACATAAGCCAGCGGCAAGCCTTTTTGCTTTAATGTTTCAATGAGGCTTAAGCCTTCAGGCATTTTATTGATGAGCATGGCTTTAGCATGCAACGGAATATCCGGGCGGCTCCAGGCCTCTTGCGCTGGTGATAAATCATCGGTATTGGTTTCCCCATCCACCTTGAACACCACGACTTTAAGCTCTTTGGCCAGTACTGGCGCGTTGGTAAACCATTCGGCATTTGCCCAGGATTCGATTAGTTTCTTAGCATGCAGGTTGCCGGCCTTCATCTTTTCATCCACATCATGAAAAGCATCGAACATCAAAATAGTTTGCGACAAAGCTTTGACAGCCGCTGCTGCCATAGTCGTATCCAGCAAACCAACCAAAGCCTGCACGTTATAGCCGCCTAACATGGTACCTAAAAGCTGCACGGCTTTTTCTGCACTGATTAAAGGTGAGGTCACTGTGCCATTGGCAATATCTGACAGAAATGCCGCTTTTACATAAGCCGCTTGATCCACCCCTGCTGGCGTGCGATTTGCAATCAGATCAAGCAGTGTCTCTGCTTCTCCTGCAGGCGGATTTTTAAGCAACTCAACGACTTGAGCGACTTGCTCTGCATTGAGTGGCAAAGGTGGCAGATTTTCTGTGGCGCGTTCTGCAACGTGCTGGCGGTAAGCTTTTAACATAGTCTTTTGCGTCTTATATTTTAATTAAAATGATTGGTTACAATTATACAACCAGCACAAAACACATGTGACTTAAGCCGTTAGATTTAAGTCATTTTAGTGCTTGGCCTAGTTGCTGTGGTCTACGTACAACTCTTTGGCAAATGGCGTACTACAACTTTTGCCGCTGGCAGAGGCTTCCAGTTTATCCAGCAGCTCTTTTTCATAGCCTTTGCCATGTTTGAGCTCTAAAAACGCACGTACTTCGTATACATCTGCGTAGCCGTTTTTATCTGTATCCATCGCCGCTACGTTGTCTTCAAGTGAAGGGCCAATATAGTTACCAGCATGATCGGTAAGGTAACCTAACACATCATCGGCGCTGGCTACAGTGGCTACCGAAAGCAAACCTAACGAAAACAAACAAAGAAAAGTGCAAGTTTTCGATATCAATTTCACCATGTTATTTGCACTCATGAACAATATCCTCAAGACTAATTACTGACTGAGATTAAACCAAATAGTGCAATTATTACTGTGACCTATGGCACAGCGTGTATTGCTATAGATTTATGCTGCGAAATATTTTCTTTCCATTCAGCTGGCCCCGTGGTGTGTACTGAGACACCTTTAGTATCGACAGCCACCGTTACCGGCATATCTTGCACGGTAAACTCGTAAATCGCTTCCATGCC
>DIZU01000103.1:26996-27289 GCA_002429455.1 Methylotenera sp. UBA6020
AACTCGTAAATCGCTTCCATGCCTAGGTCTGCGAATGCAATCACTTCAGCTTTCTTAATGGCTTTACTCACCAAATACGCTGCGCCACCTACTGCCGTTAAATACACGGACTTGTATTTTGCAATGGTGCTAATCGTATCTTCGCCGCGCTCTGCTTTGCCGACCATGCCGAGCAAGCCTGTTTGGCTGAGCATCATTTCTGTAAAATCATCCATACGCGTGGCAGTGGTTGGGCCTGCCGGGCCTACCGCTTCATCACGTACCGGGTCAACTGGGCCCACGTAATAAATAAC
>DIZU01000103.1:27403-40635 GCA_002429455.1 Methylotenera sp. UBA6020
GGCCCACGTAATAAATAAAACGATGGGTAAAATCAACCGGCAGTTTTTCTCCAGCGGCTAACATAGTCGCAATGCGCTTATGCGCGGCATCACGGCCTGTGAGCAATTTGCCACTGAGCAATAAGGTTTGTCCGGGTTGCCATGTTTGAATCGCTTCTTTAGTGATGGTATCTAAATTCACGCGCAGAGAGGCTTCGCTAGGCGCCCAATGGACGTCAGGCCAATCATCTAAATTCGGCGCTTCAAGTACGGCTGCGCCGCTACCATCCAACTCGAAATGCACGTGGCGCGTAGCCGCACAGTTGGGGATAATCGCCACCGGCAGTGACGCCGCATGGGTTGGATAATCAAGGATTTTCACATCCAGCACCGTAGCCAAACCGCCCAAGCCTTGCGCACCTATGCCGAGATTATTCACTTTTTCAAAAATCTCAAGCCGTAATTCTTCTATTTTGTTGAGCTTTTCTTTATTCTGGCCTTTTTGTTTTAACTCATAGATGTCAATTGGCGCCATCAGCGACTCTTTAGCCAGCAACATAGCTTTTTCTGCACTGCCGCCTATACCTATGCCCAACATGCCTGGTGGGCACCAGCCCGCGCCCATTTTCGGCACCGTTTCTACTATCCAATCCACGATGCTGTCATTGGGGTTGAGCATGGCAAGCTTGGCTTTGTTCTCAGAGCCGCCACCTTTTGCCGCAATGCTGACCTCAACCGTATCACCAGTCACTAATGAAACATGCACGACCGCTGGTGTGTTGTCTTTAGTATTTTTACGACTGCCTGCAGGATCAGCCACAATCGAAGCGCGCAATTTATTTTCTGGCAGCAAGTAGGCGCGTCGCACCCCTTCATTGACCATTTGCTCTACATCCATCAATGCGCTTTCTGGACTAGCATCCCAACGTACATTCATGCCTACTTTTACAAATGCCACGACGATGCCGGTATCTTGGCAAATGGGGCGTTTACCCTCCGCACACATACGTGAATTGGTTAAAATTTGTGCAATAGCATCTTTGGCTGCGTGTGATTGCTCAGCCTCGTAGGCACGGCCTAACGCCTGAATATAATCAACAGGATGATAATAAGAAATATATTGCAGCGCATCAGCGATGCTCTGGATAAAGTCTTCTTGATGTATCGTACTCAACGGTGTGCCTATCTCTTTAAAAAAACTAACTTTATAAAAGTGGTCCTACCAATTCTTACCTAGCTAATCTTTACCTGGCTGATTTCGCGTAAGCAATTTTATTATTAATGTCTTTACGTAAAATTTTACCATTTTTAGTCCGTGGAAAATCGTGCGTCAAATAGACGGTCTTGGGTGATTTATAAGCGGCTAAATGCTGCTTGCCGAAGCTCAATAGCTCATCGGCGGTCACTTCGGCATTGGGCTGTAAGATCACATAGGTCACCACCAGTAACTTGTCTTTTTCAAGCTCTTCGCCGACAGCAGCACAATCGGCCACGGCGGGGTGCGATTTGTAGACCCGCTCAATTTCATAAGGCGATACACGGTAGCCAAAACTTTTGATAATGTCATCTTTACGGCCTAAAAACCAAATGTAGCCATCCGCATCGTAACGCGCGTAGTCACCGGTAAAAAACCAGCCATCATGTTTATATTTTGCCGTCTCCTCATCCAGGTTCCAGTAGCGCAAGAACAAACCCGGGTCATTATCCGGCACACTGATCATGCCCTCTTCACCGGCTTCTACCGGCAATAACGTGTCAGGATTTAGCAATTCTATCGCATGGCCTGGCTGTGGAAAGCCTGCCGAACCCGCACGGATCGGACGAAAAACACTTTGGCTTAAGTAGTATGAAAACTCACTCATCCCCACCGCCTCATAGATATCTGTGCCAAAACGTTCACGCCATTGTTGCAGCACTTCATCAGACAAATGCTCGCCGGCACTCATACAGTGACGCAGGCTTGGCACATCGGCTTGTGTAGCTTGGGATTTTTGAATGATCTGGCGATAAATAGTCGGCACGCCCACGAAAATAGTGGCTGAATGCTTGGCGATCAAACGTGTCCATAAATCGGCGTCATTCTTACCTTCGTGCACAATCACCGTTTTGCCCAAATACAGCGGATCCATCAAACCCGAACCCAATACATAGGTCCAGTTAAATTTACCGGAATGCATGATGCGGTCTTGTACATTGGCATCGGTTGAAAAGTTAAACCAGTATTTTGAAGCGGGTTCGCGGCCTATCAGTGCGCGGTGGGCATGCAGCACCCCTTTAGGGTAACCAGTTGTGCCTGAGGTATACACCAAATAAGCCGGATCATCTGCTGCGGTTAAATGTACGGGCAGACAAACATCAATAGCTGACAATTGCGTTTCCAAATCGCTCACATTTAACGTAGTGTGAATAGCAAACTCACCCGTGCCTGATAAAAACACATGTTTTAAGTTTGGCAAATCTAACAAATGATCTTGCAGCTGTGGCCAGGCCGCCTTATCTGTGACCAGTACTGCAGCGCCAGAGTCGCGCGCCAAATAAGCCACCTCTTCAGGCGTGAGCAAGGTCGAGGTAGGCACGGCAATCGCGCCACGTTTCATAGCGCCCAACAATGCAGTAGGGTAATCAAGACAATTAGGCAAACGAATCAGCACTCTATCGCCCACTTCGACGTCCAAATTCCGGAGTAGCTGGGCAAAACGATCCGTGCGTTGCGCTAATTGCTCAAAGGTAATTTGTGAAGTGCCTTGCGCATCATCTTCCACAATCATGGCGATAGCTTGCGCTGCAGGCGTATTCAGATGTTTATCAGTACATGCCACACCGATGTTGAAGTGTGTTGGAATGCTCCATTCCCAATCTGGAAATTTCTCAAACATTATTGATAACCCCTAAAAAATTAGAATTTTGGAATGCAGTACGAGGCGCACGGAACGCAACACACGAAGACAGCACACCAAGTGCGGCGAGGGTGTGAGTACCGCGCAACGAAGGAATGCGTCCAAAAGATAGTTTTTTCATAGCAAAACTCCATATGGCCAGTTTTGGCGTATGACCTGTGCTGGCAACAACTCAAGTACATGCATTGCAAATTGCATATCGTCTTGCGTAAGCGCGCGCAACGCATGCGCACGCAACAAGGTTTGTAGCGCCTTACCAAACATCGGTGGATCCAGCATTTCGCCTTCAAACTTAATTGCGCCGCCATGTAGCGCGTCTGCCTCAATTGCCGCCTTCAGGATGCGTACTTTCTGGTTCACCTCTGTGGGTGAAGGTGTATAAGCGGTTTTACATAAATGAATATGGCCAGGATGTATCACTTGTTTACCAGTCAAGCCCATGGCAGCTTCTTGGCAGGCATGTTTATACACAATGCGTGATTCATTATCGCCATGTAAATCCAGCCAGCGCCGTACATCATGCGGCTCCAAAAATTTCTCCGGCATGATATTCGCACCGATCAGGGTTTCAACCCCGCCAATGACGCCTTTACCGGCAATGCGCGCTTCAAACATAAGTTGATTCATGTAAAACTGCAGCTCTTCAATCCAGTTTTCTGGCGTGATATGAATACCCATCGCTTTTGAAAAGTCATGAATACCAAATACCACGTGTTTGACGGTGCTGTATTGCATCAAGTCTGGTGCGATTTTCAGCGATTTCGGATGCTCGATAATCGGCTGTATCGTGATGTCAGGATTGACCTCCATCAAAAAGCTGGATAAATCGCGTACTTCAGCTGCACCATAGGCTTCACCGGCTTTTGCCAGCATCACCACGTCAATGCAATCAGCCAAATCACGCACTAACTGCATGTCTAATTCATATTCTTCGGTACGGAATGAGTTAGCGCGAATGGCAATAGTGACGCGTTCGTTCACTTTACGTAACTGCGGCAGCTCTTGACGTAACAAATCACGACTCATCTCTTTTTGACGGCAACCGTCTTCAAGGTCAAAAATCAATGTGTGAGCGTTGGTATTGTGCGCATGCTTTTTCATACGTGCCGAGGCCTGCGCCATATCTTCATAAATGCCCAATGAAGGCGAATATTTGACTGGCGGGTAATATAGCTGAATACCAGGCCAGCTATCGCCCAATGCCGTGGTTGCGGCTTGGTGCCGGATGTGCCCAAAATTGTTGGTGCTAGTATCTAGATGTGTGTCATTCATTTTTAGTCTTTCACTCATTTGAAATAGGTCTGATTCGAATTACTTCTCAATTTTGCTACTTCTTAGTTTCTCTAGTACTTGTTGCATAGCCCCGGCATTTAAAGCGTCTGTATTTGAAGTTTCCACACTTGCAAACTCTTTTCTGGAAGTCACTACATCTAAAAACTCGTTATCCGGGCAATCTAATAAACGATCAAATGCAGTCAGTTCATCTGCGTTTAAACTGGCTAAGTGATGCTCAGAAAACCGCTGCAATACAATATCCAGCTCCAACAAACCACGGCGGCAACGCCAACTGAGGCGTCTTAGTTCTACATCGGTCAACATGGCGGCAGGTAGCATTTTGTATGTGCCCTTAATCATTCAAACGTTTAATACTAATTTGTTTTTTACTGACCATTTTTTCAAACATGCCCGTTGTTTTTGCATGGCTGGCCTCCTTGATTTTGAGGTCTTTAATTTTTGCAATGGCCAACGATGGATTCAGTTTTTTCGGACACACATCCACGCAGTTCATGATGTTGTGGCAACGGTACAAGCGGTCTGGCGCTTCCAGGTTCTCTAAACGCTCTTCCGTTGCCTGATCACGGCTATCGACAATAAAACGATAGGCTTGCAACAAGCCGGCTGGCCCGACAAACGTTTCTGGATTCCACCAAAAGGATGGGCAAGAGGTTGTGCAGGCGCCACATAAAATGCATTCGTACAAGCCATCCAACTTGGCTCGATCTTCAGGCGACTGCAAACGCTCGGTTTCGGGTGGCTCGTCGTTATTGATCAAATAAGGCTTAACTGAATTGTAATGCTCAAAAAACTGTGTCATATCCACGACCAGATCGCGGATCACCGGCAGGCCGGGCATCGGGCGCAGCACGACGGGCTCATCCAGGTCGGATAACTTGGTAATGCAGGCCAAGCCGTTTTTCCCGTTGATGTTCATGCTGTCTGAGCCACACACGCCTTCGCGGCACGACTTACGCAGGCTCAGGCTATCGTCTAAATCTTTAATACGTATCAGCGCGTCCAGCAACATTTGATCGCTATCTTCCAACGCAATGTCGTAATTTTGCATATACGGTTTTTTATCCACATCGGGATTAAATCTGTAAATTGAAAAACGCACGTTTAGTATCCTTATTTCAATAGACTATGTTATATAGGGTGTCTCTAAAAATTCAAGTTCCTAAGTCAGGCAAGGCGCAAACAAAAAATTGTGACGCAGCATATGTTTGATATGTAAGGAGTAATTTTTTGTTTGTATCGCAGCATGACAACGGAAATTGCATTTTTAGAGGGGCCCTTTAGTAGGTTCTGACTTTCAGCGGAAACGTCTCAACCGTAAGCGGTTTCAGTCGCACCGGCTTATAAGCCAAGCGGTTATTTTCGCGATAATACAAAGAATGTTTTAACCAGTTTTCATCATCGCGTTGGCCAAAGTCTTCACGGGCATGCGCACCACGGCTCTCCGTACGCGCTTCCGCTGCATGCATGGTTGCCAAAGCCACTTCCACCAGGTTATCAAGTTCCAACGCATCGACTCTTGCGGTGTTAAATACCTGGCTTTTATCTTTGATCACGGTATTTTTGGCACGTTCAGCCACTTGCGAGATTGCTGCCACGCCGGATTGCAGCAACTCAGGAAAACGGAACACGCCACAATGGGTTTGCATGGTTTCCCGTAGCGCAGCACCGACATCTTTCACGCGTTCACCCTGAGTTTGCGTCTCCAGTCGATTCAAGCGTGCCAAGGTTTTATCCGAGGCATCTGCTGGCAACGGTTTATGCGTATTATCTTTTTTAACCTCTTCGACCATTTTATCGCCAGCCGCGCGTCCAAATACCACTAAATCCAGCAGCGAGTTAGAGCCTAAGCGGTTTGCACCATGCACAGAAACACATGCACACTCGCCCACCGCATATAAACCATTGACCACAGATTCACCGCCGTCTGCATTTGGCACAACAACCTGACCGTGCAAATTAGTGGGAATACCGCCCATCATGTAGTGCGCGGTGGGTACG
Organism: Methylotenera sp. UBA6020; assembly: GCA_002429455.1. Classification (GTDB taxonomy): domain Bacteria; phylum Pseudomonadota; class Gammaproteobacteria; order Burkholderiales; family Methylophilaceae; genus Methylotenera. The sequence continues at coordinate 33,574 of DIZU01000103.1, forward strand.
ATAGGAATCGGATCTTTCACTGGATCAACATTAGCAAATGTCTTGGCAATTTCACGGATACCAGGCAGCTTGCTGTTAATGAGCGCTTCACCTAAATGGTCCAGTTTTAGATACACCGCATCTTTATTTTTACCTACACCGCGACCCGCTTTAATTTCAGTGGCAATTGCGCGTGACACGACATCACGACTAGCCAAATCACGCGCGTTTGGTGCGTAGCGCTGCATAAAACGCTCGCCCTCGCTGTTTACCAGATAGCCACCTTCACCACGCACTCCCTCGGTAATCAGTACGCCGGCGTTCAACACGCCAGTGGGGTGAAATTGCCAAAATTCCATGTCTTGCAACGGAATATTGGCGCGCGCAGCCATACCCAAACCATCACCGGTATTGATAAAAGCATTGGTACTGGCTTTGAATATACGTCCGGCACCGCCTGTAGCAAGCATGGTCGCTTTTGCGCGCAAACAGTGAATTTCGCCTGTTTCAATCTCTAATGCCAGTACGCCAAGCACGTCGCCATCAGCATCTTTTAATAAATCGAGTGCCAGCCATTCCACAAAAAACTGGGTATTGGACTGCACGTTACGCTGATACAAGGTGTGCAACATCGCATGACCGGTTCTATCAGCCACCGCACAGGTGCGGGAAATAGCTTTTTCACCAAAGTTTTGCGTCATGCCGCCAAACGGGCGTTGGAATATTTTTCCGTTTTCCAAGCGGTCAAATGGCATACCAAAATGCTCCAGTTCATAAATGGCAGCAGCAGCATTGCGGCACATAAACTCAATCGCATCCTGGTCACCCAGATAATCTGAGCCTTTGATGGTGTCGTACATATGCCACAACCACTTGTCATCCGCCACATTACCCAGTGCCGCGGCAATGCCGCCCTGCGCAGCTACGGTATGTGAGCGTGTTGGAAAGACCTTGGATATTACGGCTACTTTCAAGCCAGAGCTGGCCAGCTGCAATGAAGCACGCAAGCCTGCACCGCCGCCGCCGATTACCAAAGCATCAAATGTTTGAGTCGCTAATGCCATGCCGTTAAACCTTTAATAAAAAAACTAAGAAACACCGATTAAATACGTCTGTACTCGGTCTGCGTTCTGTAGGAGCGATTTTTAGATCGCGAAGGCAATGTGGCTATAACCACCCATTCGCGATCTGAAGATCGCTCCTACCTTAAAACAAGATCAGCACTTCCGGCGTACGCTAGAAATAACCACGTTGCCCATGCCAAATAAACCCACAACATCACCACTAACAACTTCAATAACAGGCCGCGTACACTGGCGTTAGGCACATAATCTTTAAATACATCGCGTATGCCCAGCCAAGCGTGGATTGATAAACTAATCCAAAACAGCAGGCTGGCTACACGCCACCACCATGGCTGAGAAAAGCTGAGCCAAGCTTCATAATCACTAGGCTGCTCAAGCAAAATTCGCCCCAGCGCCATCACGCTATAAATGGCCATCACTAAGGCGGTAAGTCTTTGCATCAACCAGGCACGCATGCCTGGATAGCGCTTGGTGAGTAGTTCTATGACCATAAAATAATCGCTAACATTAACGTGGCTAACACTCCCAGGCCCAACACCGCCTTACTGGTAAAGCGCGCTTTCATGAGCGTGGTCATCCAATGCACATCCATTGCAAGGTGGCGAATACCCGCAAAAAAGTGATGAAAAAAAGCCCATGCCAACCCAAGAAGCATGAGCTTTATAAAAAGGGAATGCAGCAAGTTAACGACCATTGCATAATGCTCAGCCGAGCTTAAAGACAACTGCAACAGCAACAATAGCAACGGTAAAATCACAAACAAAACACAACCGGTCACTCTATGCAAAATCGAAACCAAGGCGTTAATCGGCATCCTGATGGTGAATAGATTGAGATTCTTTGGCCGATTTCTTTTAGCAGCCTGTTGCTTAGACTTTTGACTATTCTGAGCATTATTATCAAGATTATTGTTTTGCATTTTCGATACTTTGAATTAAGTCTTGGTTTAACCATTAACCTGCTGAACTATTGGTTCCTGCTGTAAACGTGCAGCGTCGGCAACCGCGCCAGATACGATGCTGAGTAAGCGCGCATCAAATGGTTTGGGAATGATGTAACTTTTACCAAAACTCAGGCTAGTTAAATTGTAAGCTTTCAATACGTCTTCTGGCACAGGTGCGCGCGCAAGTGCGGCTAAAGCACGCGCAGCGGCTATCTGCATTTCATCAGTAATTTGCTTAGCCTTGGCATCTAATGCGCCACGGAATAAATAGGGAAAACACAGTGCGTTATTTACTTGATTCGGAAAATCAGAACGACCAGTTGCCATCAAAATGTCATCTCGTACCGCATGTGCCAAGCTAGGCAGTATTTCCGGATCCGGATTAGCCAGCGCAAATACCACGGGGTTAGGCGCCATGAGTGTAAGCAACTCCGGTGACAAGGCATTTGCAGCTGACACACCAATAAACACATCAGCGTTGGGCATCACATCGGCTAATGTTTTAGCATCGCTAGGCACAACCGCCAAATGGCGATTATTGTCATGCAAATCGCTACGTGAAGTATCCAATACACCCGCTTTATCAACCATAGTGATATTGGTAGCGCCCATCAACTTAAGTAATCGCGCGCATGAGCAGCCTGCCGCGCCAGCACCTAGAAATACGATTTTTGCACTAGGCAATGATTTACCTTGTATATCCAGTGCATTGGTTAATGCTGCAGCCACAATCACTGCAGTGCCGTGTTGATCATCATGGAACACCGGAATATCCAAACGCGCCCGCAATTCTTTTTCGATTCTAAAACAATGTGGTGCTGCAATGTCTTCCAGGTTGATACCGCCGAAGGTTGGGGCGATATTCACTACTGTTTCGATAAAGGCTTCAACACTAGGCGCATTGATTTCAATATCAAACACATCAATGCCGGCAAAATGCTTGAACAACACGGCTTTACCTTCCATTACCGGCTTGCTGGCGAGTGCACCCATATTACCCAAGCCAAGTACGGCGGTACCGTCGGTAATGACTGCAACTAGATTACCCTTGTTGGTATATTTATAGGCATTGGCAGGGTCACGGTTAATTTCGCGCACTGGCTCCGCCACGCCGGGCGTATAGGTTAAAGACAGATCTTCTTGTGTGGCACATGGTTTAGACGATTCAACCGATAGCTTTCCTGGTTTAGGAAACTCATGGTAATCGAGTGCGGCTTGTTTTAAGTCATTCATTTAATTTGCCTTTTTCGTCATTCTGAGTGAAACGAAGAATCCAGAATACTTCAATATCGTACTGGATTCTTCGTTTCACTCAGAATGACAGGGTTTTGAATTTTTAGAATTTAGAAATAGTGCGCTTATCGTCATTCAAGTTCGTTCATATAGTGATGATTGTCTGTAACACACAGGCCTAAACGCCATTCCATCGGTTTATCGCCATAAGTAAACGAAACACGTTCTATGCTTAACAATGGCTCGTTAGCGCTTAACCCTAACGCCACGGCCACTTCACCGCTAGCAGCAACGGCTTTTAGACGCTCTTCCGCACGGATCATGCGAACGCCAAACTCCGACTCGTACATGCTATACATTGAGCCATTACTCTCTTCTACACGAGCGCCATTGAGTCCCTTAAACGGGCTGGCCGGTACAATAATATGGTCATAAATAAGCGGTCTGCCAGAAAATGACAGCAGGCGCTTTATTTCAATGGTTGAGGCACCGGCCTTGATGTCCAATACCTGCCCCATATGCACATCGGCTTTACCTTTTGTACAAGAGATAAATTCATTTTGCAGCACTTCTTTTTGACCATCTGCAGCAGTTAATCTTAAGAAACGTAATTTGATACTCTCCGCATTATGCGTAGCGACAAACGTACCCTTACCTTGGCGACGAATAAGAATATTTTCGGTTGCCAGCGCATCAATCGCTTTGCGTACAGTGCCCTGGCTCACCTTATAGCGACTCGCCAATTCAATTTCACTGGGAATCATATCGCCAGGGCGCCATTCGCCACCGATCAAACTTTGCGTAAGCAACACCTTAATTTGATCATAAAGTGGTTTATAACTTGGTGAGTTGTAATGTTTATCTATCATGGTGTTAGTGATCTCAACTTAATGTTTAAGCTTCAAGGGTTCAGCCTGACGGATCAAGCGTATGGTTAACCACAGATTTAATTAGTGCTTAATTACGTTAGGTGTATTTATAGCATGCCCGTTTTTAATAGTCTAGTGTTTTATATCTTATATAAGACATAAGATACATGTTGACAGATTTTAATTTCACTCTATATAATCAAAACTGTTAATTAAAAGCATTAAAAAAGCTATCAGCTCAATGCGTTGTTGGTTTTTTTAAAGAACTGGTAATCCCACTTTTACATTTAAGCCTTTGTATATTCAAGTCTTGTATATAAGTGAAGTAACTTTCAATAGCAGTAGCAATCGAACAACAGTGACTAAAAAATAAAGGTACTGGAATGAATCAATATTTTCGCCCTCGCCGCTCCATGCTGTATGTACCAGGCTGCAATACCCACTATCTAGAGCGTGCACGTACATTGCATGCAGATTCGGTCATCCTTGATTTAGGTGACCCGATACTCATTGAATGTAAAGAGCAATCGCGCGAAAATGTAGTGCGCTATGTCACTGAAGGCGGCTATGGTTCGCGCGAAGTGGTAGTACGCGTCAACGACCTCCATTCACAATGGGGCGCTGATGATATTAAAGCCATAGCGAAGATCAATGTAGATGCGGTACTGTTTCCCAACATCGAATCCCGCGAAGATGTGCTCACCGCGTTAGCCATGCTAGACGCGGCTGGCGGCAGTCACCTACCGATTATGGTGATGATAGAAAGCCCGATTGCCGTACTTAACTCCAAAGAAATCGCCAGCGCATCTGATCGCATCGTATGCATGGTAATGGCGACATCTGACTTAATTTCGCAACTGCACGCACGCGTCACCCATGAGCGCCTAGCGATTCTAAGTTCACTTTCACTCGTGATTTTAGCCGCGCGCGCTTATGGCCGCGCCGTAGTCGACGGCATTACCAGCGACTTCAAAAACATGTATTCATTTGAGTATGCTTGCCGTTTAGGTCGAGATATGGGATTTGATGGGAAATCATTAGTGCATCCAGCCCAATTAGCCTACAGCAACGACGCTTACACACCTAAAGCCGCCGAAGTGAGCGACGCCCGCGAAATTATTCAAGCTTTAAAAGCCGCTAACGAGGCAGGTAAAGGCACCGTGGTGGTGAATGACAAATTAGTGGAGCATCACCACGTGGTAGCGGCGGCGCGGTTAATAAAACTAAGTGAAATGATTGAGACATTGGAAAAAGACCATGTCTAATATTGAAACTAAAATTAGTTTTACCAATAAAGTAAGCTCCGGTAACTACTTTGAAGACTTCCATCTAGGCCAGGTCATACAGCACGCCACACCACGCACGATTGGTGAGGGTGAGGTCGGGCTATACATTGCCTTAACAGGTGCCCGTCAGGTGTTGCATTCGGCAGAACCCGTTGCGCAAGCGCTGGGATACAAAACACGCCCGGTGGATGATTTACTGGCTTTTCATATTGCTTTCGGCAAAACCGTACCGGATATCTCAGTCAACGCAGTGGCCAACTTAGGCTACGCAGATGTGCGATTCTTACACCCGGTATACATCGGCGACACATTGAGCACAAGCTCAACGGTGATTGGACTTAAACAAAACTCCAATGGCAAATCAGGTGTTGTATATGTTCGCTCAGTCGCCATTAATCAACGACAACAACCTGTATTCTCATGGGTACGTTGGGTGATGGTGCACAAAAACAACCTGAATGCGCCAGCACCAGAAACCGTTGTGCCAAATTTACCCAACCATGTACAAGTTGGAGAGTTAAGCGTACCCGGTTTTCTGGATACCAGAAAATTCGACACTAAAAGCACAGGCAGCGATTATCTGTGGGATGACTACATGGTCGGTGAGCGCATCAACCACCCAGCAGGCATGACCGTCAACGATAGTGACCATACACTTGCGACCAAACTGTATCAAAACAATGCGCGGTTACATTTCGACGATGTCATGATGAAACAAACCGCGTTTGGACGTCGCTTGATGTATGGCGGTCATGTTATTTCATTATGCCGCGCACTTTCACATGATGGGCTGGAAAATGCCCTGACTATCGCTGCCATTAATGCTGGGACACATTGCAACCCCACTTTTGGCGATGACACGATCTACACCTGGACGGAAGTATTAGACAAATGGGCAATACCGGGCAGAACCGATATTGCCGCCCTGCGCTTACGCATGGTAGGGGTTAAAAATCTACCTGCAGCTAGCCTTGCAAGTACACATGTCATCAATGACGGCAAACAAACCTATCACCCCAATGTGGTATTAGATTTAGATTACACCGTGCTTATGCCACGTAAACCAGTTTAATTAAGAACTAGGATAAAAACATGTCAACTACTGAAACCCACGCATTAGTTCACCCCAGCGAAGCCTTATTCAGCGGTGAAAAATCCTTTCCTGTCATACCTTCCTGCGAACATTTTGCCGGCAGTGAAAAACTGATACTGAAAGCAATGTCGCTGCAGGACACCATCGGGCCGGTGTTTGATATTACCTGCGACTGTGAAGATGGTGCCATGGCCGGCCAGGAGCGTGAACATGCAGCAATGATTGTGCGCGTATTGAACAATGACGCCAATAAACACCACATGGCAGGCGCCCGCATCCATGATTACACCCACCCGGCGTGGAAGCAGGATGTCGACATATTAGTAGGCGGTGCAGGAAAAATTCTAAGCTATATCACCATCCCTAAGTGCACAAACTTTGTGCAAGCCAGCGAGATGATTTCTTATATTCAGCAAGTGGCTAAAGAGCATGGCATTAGCCGCAAAATCCCGATACATATACTGATTGAGACCCACGGCGCATTAAAACAAGTGCATGAAATTGCCACGCTACCGTGGCTTCAAGTACTGGATTTTGGCTTGATGGATTTTGTCAGCGGTCATCACGGTGCGAT
>DIZU01000103.1:40890-42638 GCA_002429455.1 Methylotenera sp. UBA6020
GAAGTAGTCGCCGCAGCCCTTGCCAATGGTGTTGTGCCCGCGCACAACGTAACGCTAGACCTTAAAAATGTCGAAACCACCTATGCAGACGCATTCCGCGCACGCAATGAGTTTGGCTTTTTGCGCATGTGGAGTATTTACCCGACGCAAATTGAAGCGATAGTCGATGCGATGAAGCCGAACTTTGATGAAGTGCAAGACGGCGCCAATATTTTATTAGTTGCACAAAAAGCCGACTGGGGGCCCATTCAGTATGCAGGTGAACTGCACGACAGAGCGACCTATCGTTATTTTTGGGAAATATTACAAAAAGCCAAACTAACCAAAGTGGCGATACCAGCCGAGGCCGTTCAAGCGTTTTTTAGCTAGTTTCTATTTGGTTTAATTTAAATATATTCAGGTACTTAATATGACTAAAGCAACTTCCGCTGGCGCGCGTTTTCGTGCTGCCCTTCAAGCCGAAAAACCGCTGCAAATTATCGGCGCCATCAATGCCTATCACGCCATGCTCGCTAGCCAAAGCGGCTTCAAAGCGCTGTATCTCTCTGGCGGCGGCGTTGCTGCTGGTTCACTAGGCTTGCCGGACTTAGGCATATCAACGTTAGAAGACGTATTAATTGATGTGCGCCGCATTACCGATGCCGTAGATACTCCCCTGCTGGTAGATATAGATACTGGCTTCGGTGGCGCCTTTAACATTGCTCGCAGCGTGAAAAGCATCATCAAAGCAGGCGCAGCGGCCGTGCATATTGAAGACCAGGTACAAGCCAAACGCTGCGGCCACCGTCCGAACAAGGCAATTGTGAGTCTGGAGGAAATGGTCGATCGCGTAAAAGCCGCAGTAGATGCTAAAACAGACGCCGATTTCGTCATCATGGCACGCACCGATGCATTGGCGGTAGAGGGCTTACAATCAACCATTGACCGCGCCTGTGCTTGTGTTGAAGCCGGTGCCGATATGATTTTCCCTGAAGCCATCACTGAACTTGGCATGTACAAGCAGTTTGCCGCAGCCGTTAAAGTGCCAGTGCTGGCTAACATCACCGAGTTTGGCAGTACGCCGCTATTTACTGTGGATGAATTACGCACCGCAGATGTCAGCATGGTGCTGTACCCACTCTCGGCCTTCCGTGCCATGAACCAAGCCGCACTTAGCGTGTATCAGGCGGTTAAGCATGATGGCACACAGCAAAATGTGGTCGGCTTGATGCAAACCCGTGCCGATCTTTACGAACACTTGGGCTACCACGCGTATGAGCAAAAACTAGATGAATTATTCAAAGGAGAAAAGTAGCAATGAACACAACAACTACTCTAGAACCTAAAAAGAAAAAAGGCGTAGCCCTTGCCGGCGTTTCGGCAGGCACCACCTCAATCTGCACCGTAGGTCACACTGGTAACGATTTACATTACCGCGGTTACGATATTATCGAGCTGGCCAAGTATGCCACCTTTGAAGAGGTCGCTTATTTACTCATTCACGGCGAGTTACCCAACCAGACACAGCTCACCGCTTACCATCAAAAGCTTAAAAACCTACGCGGCTTACCTGACGCCTTAAAAACCGTACTGGAGCAGATTCCTGCCAGCGCACACCCAATGGATGTGATGCGTACAGGCTGTTCAATGCTGGGCACGCTAGAGCCCGAAGCAGCCGACCGCAATATTGATGCCGCTAAGACGCTAGGTGATAGATTGATTGCCTGCTTTGGCTCAATTCTGCTGTATTGGTATCACTTCAGCCACAA
>DIZU01000042.1:0-5114 GCA_002429455.1 Methylotenera sp. UBA6020
TGCGCTGCCCCTTGAGCGCATAAACCAAAGCGGTTAAACCATACTGGTCTTTAGCTTTCACTTTCGCGTTATTTTCAAGTAGCAATTTCACCATGTCTGCCTTACCGTTATCTACCGCCAAATGCAGCAGCGGCGTGCCTTCGGAATCTAGCGTATTTACATCTGCCCCTGCAGCTATGAGTATTTTTGCAGACTCTAATTGTGACTTTTTAACAGCCCAAGTCAATGCTGTCCATTTTGAAAAGTCTTTTTGATTAACCACCGCACCATGGCTCACCAACAACTCAACTACTGGCGCATGTCCTTCGCGTGCCGCAATTATTAATGCCGTTGCACCTAATTTATCTCGTGCGAGCACATCTGCCTTGTTATCTAATAAAGATTGAATGGTGGCAATATCACCACTTTTCGCAGCGTGCATCAACACCGTTTTGCCATCATCACTTTTTGTGTTGACATCCACGCCATGTTTCAGCAGAAGATCGACCGTCGGTGAAAATCCAGAAACAGCAGCTATGCCAAACGCACTCCATCCAGCGGTATCACGCACTTTAGTATCTGCGCCATGTTCCAACAATACTTTTACAGTGGCAATATGGTTTTTCTTTGCTGCAAACATCAGTGCTGTCCAACCGCCATTATCTTTGGCATTGATGTCTGCACCTTTACTCAACAAGGCAGATGCTACCTCAGGTTTATCTTTACGCGTCGCATACATCAATGCCGTTACGCCGTCTTCATCTTTTGCATTGGCACTTGCACCACTTGCAAGCATGGCATTCACTGCGGCTAAATCACCTTTAGAAGCCGCTGTTAACAGATAAGGAACATCTTCTGTCGCCATGACTGGTTGAGTTGCAATAAGGACTGCCAAACATGTCGCTAATAGATATGTCGGCAATAACCTTACAGCTAAAAAACGTTTGAATAAAATAGGCATATTACTTTCTATGATTTATTTTTAAGCCATTACTTTTTTAAGGGTCATCGCAGCGAGAACTGCTTCGCCTAGACCCGCTGGAGAACTTGCCACTACTGCACCTGCGTTTTCTAGCGCACGAATTTTGTCAGCTGCTTTGCCGCTACCGCCAGAAATAATCGCACCCGCATGCCCCATGCGCTTACCCGCCGGGGCAGTTTGCCCTGCAATGTAAGCCGCTACTGGTTTCGTGACATGGCTTTTAATAAACTCGGCGGCAGCTTCTTCATCCGAGCCACCAATTTCACCCACCATAATAATAGCTTCAGTCTCATCATCGGCCTCAAACATTTGCAGGCACTCAATAAAATTAAGGCCTTTGATTGGGTCGCCACCGATGCCGACACAGGTACTCTGACCTAGTTTCAGAGCGGTAGTTTGATGCACAGCCTCATATGTGAGCGTCCCCGAGCGTGACACAATACCTACTTTACCGCGCAAATGAATGCTGCCCGGCATGATGCCGATTTTGCATTCATCCGGCGTAATCACACCAGGACAGTTGGGTCCGATCAGTTTGACATTGTAGGAATTAAGCACATGTTTCACATTGAGCATATCAAGCACGGGGATGCCTTCGGTAATGCAAATAATCAGCTCAATGCCCGCATCACAAGCTTCCAAAATTGAATCGGCGGCAAAAGCTGGCGGTACGTAAATGACACTGGCATTAGCGCCTGTTTCGCGCACCGCATTACGCATGGTATTAAATACCGGCAAACCTAAATGTATGAGTCCGCCTTTGCCGGGAGTCACACCACCTACCATTTTTGTGCCATAAGCTAAGGCTTGCTCAGAATGGAAAGAGCCCTGTTTGCCTGTAAATCCCTGGCAAAGTACTTTTGTATTTTTATCAACTAATATACTCATGCTGCGACTGCCTGATTTTGTACTGAAAGCACTGCTTGTTTAGCAGCATCTGTTAAACCATCGGCTGAAATAATATTCAGCCCACTCGTTTGTAACATGGTTTTACCTAATTCCACATTGGTACCTTCTAAACGCACGATGACCGGAATTTGCATACCGACTTCTTTCACCGCCGTAATAATGCCTTCAGCAATAATGTCGCAACGCATAATGCCACCAAATATGTTCACTAAAATGGCTTTAACGTTACTATCAGCCAAAATAATCTTGAATGCCTTAGCCACGGTTTCTGCTGTTGCACCACCACCGACATCTAAGAAATTAGCAGGTGCGCCACCGTGCAGTTTGATTAGATCCATAGTCGCCATGGCGAGCCCGGCACCATTCACCATGCAGCCAATGTTGCCGTTAAGCGCAATGTAATTTAAGCCAGCATGATGGGCGATGGCTTCTTTGCTATCCTCTTGCGACCAATCGCGCTGTTCTGCCAAGGCTTTTTGGCGATATAGAGCATTATCATCTACGCTCATTTTACAATCTAGCGCAAATAACTTGCCATCCGTGGTCACCACTAATGGGTTTATCTCGAGCAACGCTAAATCGTTCTCTTTGAATAAGCGATATAGGCCTTTAAGTATTTTAGTAAACGCGCCAATTTGTTCACCGGCTAAATCTAATTTGAAAGCCAAATTACGCGCTTGGAAGTCCACCAAGCCACTTAATGGATCACATATTTCCTGCAGTATTTTTTGCGGACTCGTTTGTGCAATCTCTTCAATATCCATACCGCCTGCGCTCGATGCCACAACAACGATACGCTCTAAGGTTCTATCTACCAGCATGGACAAATACAGTTCGCGCGCAATGGGTAGTGTTTCTTCGATCAACACTTGATTCACCGGCTGCCCATCGGGGGCATTTTGATAGGTCACCAACGTCTTGCCCAATAGCTCATTGGCGACAGATTGCGCTTCATCGGCAGACTTCACCACTTTGACGCCCCCCGCTTTACCACGGCCACCCGCATGCACTTGGGCCTTTACCACCCAAGCATCACTAGCAATCTCAGTCGTAACGGCTACAGTTTCTTTGGCAACAGCCACAACCTGACCACGCGGTACGGGAATACCGTATTTTTGCAGCAAGGTTTTGGCTTGATATTCATGCAAATTCATAAGAATAGGGTTCTAATTAAAGGTTATGTACATTTTCGCGCAATTCAGCCAAATGCGCCAGCACCAGCTTGATATTCTGCCACCTTGCATCATGAATTTAGATGCCATGTATAATCGAGGTTTTAATTACATGTCACTAATATGCGTCTAGTTGTTCAAGGTTCAGCCATTACTTATTCACATTTAGCGCACATCCACCAGCTTTGTGGCACTAGCGTTCAATTTATACAAACCGCGCAGCACGCCTATTACTTAGCGAATCAAGCAACTATATTGCCGGCTATTCAGCAGTTTTGTGCAGAACAGCACATTGATTGCGCTTATGTACAAGACACTCAAATACTCAAAGATTTCGGCTTATGCGTAATGGATATGGATTCCACACTCATCAGCATTGAGTGTATTGATGAAATTGCCGATATGGTAGGCATTAAACCGCAAGTCGCGGCCATTACAGAACGTGCAATGCTCGGGGAGTTGGATTTTGCGCAAAGCTTACGCGAACGTGTTGCTCTGCTAAAAGGCTTGCAAGAGTCTGACTTACTGTGCGTTTTAGATGAAAGGCTCACACTAAACCCAGGTGCAACTGAGTGGATTGAGACCTGCAAGAAAAACAACATCACCACGCTGCTGGTTTCTGGTGGTTTTACCTTTTTTGCTAACCGCGTAAAAGCGATGCTAGGTCTGGATTATGCAGTTTCGAACACCTTGGAAATTATTGATGGCAAACTGACCGGCAACATTTTAGGCAGCATTGTTGATGCGCAAACTAAAGCCGGTGAGTTAATCAAATTACGTGAAAAGTTAGGTCTAAGCACCGCACAAACCATTGCTATCGGCGACGGTGCAAATGATCTTAAAATGATGACGGCGGCTGGCATTGGCATTGCCTATCATGCGAAACCTATCGTACAAGCCCAAGCCACTTATGCGCTCAATTATGTAGGCTTAGAGGGCGCAATCGGGTTACTAACAACCTAAAGCTCTAGTAGAGGCGCGGTTTGTGCCTATGTTTTGGACTTCTTTCGCGAGGGCAAGCATAAAGGAAATATTTAATTTTCGATTAAATTAGATAACTCCACTTCGCTAAACCCCGCTTTTCGTCTAGCATCTAGATTAAATGGCGGGCGTAGTTTAGGTGCATTATATTGTTGCGCTAATTGTTGGTAAGTAGTGATCGGTTCAAGTCCACGCTGGTTGCAAAGCCAATTAAACCAATAATTACCTATGGCAACATGCCCGACTTCATCGCGTAGCAGAATATCTAAAATTTCTGCAGCCTTAATATCACCGGCTTGCGCAAGCTTGGCTCGCAGTGCTGGCAAGGCATCCAACCCGCGCGCTTCCATTGTGCGCGGAACCAATGCCATGCGTGCCAACACATCATCTTTAGTTCTATCCACCATCTCCCACAGGCTGTCATGGCCTGCAAAGTCACCATAGCTGTAGCCAACACTGGCTAGATGTGCACTGAGCAGCGAGAAATGATTGGCCTCTTCAGAAGCCACTTTGAGCCAGTCTAAATAGTAATTTTCCGGCATATCGTTAAAGCGCCAAATCGCATCTAACGCCAGATTAATCGCATTAAACTCAATGTGTGCAAGTGCATGCACCAAAGCGGCTCGGCCTTCTTGCGTATTCATCGCACGTTTTTTCACGCTTAATGGCGAGACTAGTTCTGGCTTACATGGGCGCCCGGGGACATTTTTTGCAGTAGATAAATGTGCACCTGTATTCATAGCATAATCATGCTGTGCACCAAGTGCACAAACACCTGCGGCCTTAAGCGTAGCATCATTTTCACAAAGCCACATCAGCGCGACTTCTCGTAATTCTGGTCGCAGCTCTGGTTTAGTTAACATAGCACCCCATAAATAAATGCCAACTGGCAGCGCCTTTTACCAGCACGATTTTTTTAACCATTGTTTAGCTACTAGTTAACCGGAATAAAGTCCAACTCGCCTGCTTTCATATCAGGCACCATGAGGGTTTTTTCATCTTTAGTCAGCGCAATATCGGCCGCAGATTGATAACCTGCTTTTATTTCAGTGACATCACCGGCAAGATTGATACTAAACACTTTACCGTTT
>DIZU01000042.1:5283-14459 GCA_002429455.1 Methylotenera sp. UBA6020
TTGTAGCTATACAAAATACCTGAGACAAAATCTACCACCATAATGACATCGCCCGTGTCATCCATCACCAAACCATTCGGCGCTAATACACGCGGCTCTTGTTTATTATTAATGACCAGCGTGACCTTACCTTGTGGGTCAATTTTATAGATTGCACCACCCTTGCCTTTCAGGTCGCCGCTATCACTGACATATAAATTACCAGCTTTATCCGCCTCTAAATCATTTAGAAATAGTGGCACTTCAGGAAAAGCATTCGCGGCGGCAAACACTTGCATATGACCATTCATATCTATTTTCAGTACCTTCACTTTATCAGCAACATACAGGTATTGACCAATAATCACCAAGCCTTTTGGGTCATCCAGGCCTTTTACAAATACATGCGACTTACCATTTTCTATGACGGTAATCTGACCATCACCGTCTTTGCCAAATTCGTTAATCTCAGAAACATAAATTTTGCCATTTTTAGCCTGAACCACAGATTCAGGCATTTTCAGGCCAGTAATTTTTTGCATGACAGCATGACTACTCCCAGCTTCTTTGCTGCTTTTCACGTCTTTAGCGCAACCAGTACTGACTAATGCCATCATGAACACACTTACTAAAAGTTTTTTCTGCATCATTGATCCTCTAATTTAAGTAATCTGGACAAATATCGTCAAGCCAGAATTGTAAAGTTTAATAAAAGTTGATTTTTGGTTCCACTTGCGCGCCAATCAAACCACAAGGTAACTTAGTCTCGTCCTTTGCACTTTTAGGTTTTGGATTGATCACTAGCTTCGTCATCAAGTCTTGCATGGCTAATGTATATACCTTATTTAAGTGGTAGTTGATACCATTATCCACACTGGTGAAGCCCAGTTGTTGTGCCTCACCCACGTAAGTACCCAACACATGACCACTACCAGAGTAAACCGTGGCTTCTAGCTTGCTATGATAAACACGCAACTGTGGGTTATAAAATAAGTACGGCTTGATGCGAATGATGGTATCAGCGGTTTCATTCGCATTACACACTTTTAGCTCGCTATCTTTTGCTTGCAATGCCTGAAAAGCAATAGGCTCGACTAATGGGCCTTGTGCAAACCAGTAGTCATAATAAGGATGTAACAAATGCACGCTGTAGTTGTAATCATTTGGGCTGATATATAACAAGGTATTGGTATTGGATTCAGTTGCATATAAGTTAGTTGTTACAGTTGCGAACACCGCTACACTTAAGCAAGCAATTGTTTTTATTGAAAGTCTCATGATTTACTCCTGACTATTATTAAGCAGTTATTGCGCTGAACCAGATTTAGCAGGACTGGATTTATCAGTATTGGGCTGATAAGTAATACGATAGATCACCCCTGCTTTATCGTCAGACACATACAAAGCATGATCTGTTCCCACGACCACATCTACAGGCCTACCCCATGCATGATCACCATGTAACCAGCCGGTTGCAAAATCTTCAACTGCAGCCACCTTAATGCGACCCGATTCATTTTTGAATTTTACACGTACTAGCTTGTATCCTGATGGCTGTTTGCGATTCCAAGAACCATGTAGGGCGACAATTGCATCCTGTTTATAGTCAGCAGGAAAGTTAGTTTTATCTAAAAAGGTAATGCCTATCGGGGTGGAGTGCGATGTAAAAGTAATTTCAGGCGCTTGCGTAGTTTTACAAAATCCAGCGTCTGCTACAAAGTTTGGATCTTCCACTTGCTGGCCCCAACAATGTGGCCAGCCATAGTGTTTGCCCGCTTCAATCTTATTAAGATGTTCTGGTGGCAGCTCATCATTCACAGTGCCGCCTTGGGTATCGGAACGCATATCCGCGCCATCATTGGTGGCATACATGGCGCCGGTTAACGGATGCCAAGCAAAGCCTTGTGAATTACGCAAACCGCGCGCCCAAATGGCAGATTGTTGATGTCGACCTAAGGTGACCAAGGCACCGGCAGGTTTACCTTCTAACGTGTAGCGCATGATTGTTGCACGTGCCGGGTCAGTTTCAATACACACATTACAGCTAGAGCCAACATTGATAAATAGATAACCATCCGGGCTAAGCTTGATGCTCTTGAGTGCGTGGCCGCCTGCTGGCAAACCATTGATGAAGGGCGTCACTTTAGCAGGCCAGCCGCCTGCATTTTTTTCTAGCTTAGCTGTTTTATCTAGCTTTACTACACCATCCTGATTCGCAACAAGCAGCGTCTCACCAACAAACACCAAGCCTTGCGGCGCATTAAGATGATCCGCCACCGTGACGACCTCATCTGCGATACCGTCTTTATTATAATCAGGCAACATCACAACTTTATTGCCTGCTGCTGAAGAAAGATAGAGATTGCCATCAGCGTCGAATGCCATGAATCGGGCGCCGACTAAATCTTCACCTCGCTTGGTTTTATAATCTGCATAAATTTCCGCCTTAAAGCCAGCTGGCAGCTTAAGGCTAGATAGGTCAGTTTGCGCATGGGCAGTCTGCATGCTAAATAGAGCAGAGAATGTAAGTACTGCAAAACTAGATAAACCTAGGTATTGCTGCAATTTGTACCCCTTATCGTTAACTATCAATAAAACAATAGCATTAGCAAGCAAGGTAGGAAATCAGGTCAAGGAATCTGCCCAAATATTCTGCGCCCAAGCAACGGCATAAGCGCCCTCTTGCTCACTGGGGCTTGCGGAAACGCCACCACCTTCGGCAGACACCATGATTTTTTTAGTCTCATCATACCGATAAACATTAGCCACATGCATGGCAGATTTATCTGTGACATAACTATAACAAGTGTTTGCAAACACGGGAGCCGGATCTGGCGCCAAGCCCGCCATCAGTTGCACGATGGCATTGGCACAAATCTTCGCCTGGTTAGTGGCCATGTGTGCAGACTTAGGTAGTGCCGCTGAAACAGCATCGCCGATCACATGCACATCGGTCGCTAATTTAGATTCATAACTTATAAAATCGACTTCACACCAGCGTTTATCCACATTACTAAGACTTACTATCTGGTTATTTATTTTTGCCATTTGTGCTGACTTGCCTGCACGTTGCGGCGGAATGATATTGAGGACATCAGCTTTCACTGAATCAAACTCTGTTTTAACCGTTTTAGTCGCAACATCTACATGTTCCAACGCATTGCTGGGGCGGTAATCAACCAAACCGGCATACATTTCATTGAACACTTTAGTGAACAAGCCTTTTTTAGAGATGATTTCTGCATTAGCATCCAAGACAATAATTTTAGACCTTGGTTTATTATTTTTGAGATAATACGCCACCTGCGCAGCACGCTCATAAGGGCCTGGTGGGCAGCGATACGGTGCCTTAGGCACATTCATCACAAATACGCCACCATCTGGCATGGCTTCAAGCTGATGCCTGAGATTCACTGTTTGCCAGCCGGCTTTCCATGCATGCGGAATTTTCTGTTGCGCTTCCGCACTTTGTAACATGGGTAATTCGTCGTATATAAAATCTACGCCTGGCGCGATAATCAATCGGTCATAGCTCAAGTCACCACGCAGCATGCTGACTTTTTTGGCTGACACATCTATCGCCGTCACTTTGTCTTGCACCCATTGAATACCATGATTCGCTTTAAGCAGATTGTAGCCAAAGGTTAAATCATTAATCGTTTTACTGCCGCCCAATACCAGGTTACTTAACGGGCAAGAAACAAACTGGCTGTTTGCTTCAACCACAATAACCTCAATGGCGCCTAAGCTCCACATACGCAGATACTTGGCAGCTGTAGCACCAGCATAGCCGCCGCCAATGATTACCACGCGACCAATCGGTAACTTTGTCGCTCTTGCAAACGCGGGCAGGCTAGCCGTAGCTATTCCAAGGCCTACGCCCGTGAGCTTTACAAAGTCACGGCGGTTAATCTGCATACTTCTCTGATAGTTTTTGCGAAGACAATGAAACAGCTTGGTGTGGGATTTGTATTGAGAAATACTCGGCTAAATCAGTAATTTCTTGCGGATTCAATCCCTTGGCATGATGGTGCATGACCGTTGCAGCACGCTCACCCGACTTAAAAGCTTGCATTTTTGTCACAAAAGCAGTCTTGTCTATGCCAACAAGCTTTGCCGCATTGCCTAAGCTATTGCCGTTAGTACCGTGACATGCGGCACATGAGGCAGCCAAGCTTCGTACATGTACGAGCCTCAGCAGATTGTCTTGTAACTCTTTTTTTGAGGGATTTTTGTTTGAAGGTTCTAGATTTAGAACCTGTGGGTTTGACTCTTCTGCTAAAACAATCATCGAGCAACCAAGCCCGATGATTGTTAACATCATCAACAAAAGATAAGTCGCTTTTTGCAAACCTTATTATCTTTATGAAGATTGGCTTAAAGTATTAGAGACATTTCTCCTCTTGGCAACCATCATTTTTAACACCTAGGGATACCAATAAATCCACCATTTTGGTGTTGCCCGTGTCACGTATTACACGAATAATATCTACATCAGCGCGCATTTTGATATTGATATCGGCACCTTTTGCAGCCAAATATTTTACAATGTCTTCATGGCCATCATAAGCAGCCAGATGAAAAGCGGTCATTTTTGTCATTGGATGTTGATAGTTAAGATTGGCACCATGTTCAGTTAAATACTTAACAACTTCAAATTGACCTTTAGTCGCGGCCATTTGAATTGGTGCCCATGCAAAATAAGTGGCGTTGACGTCTATGCCACTTTCTATGTATTTTTTCACTAGTTTCATATTGCCTTTACCAACGGCATCGGTAAATTCAACAGATTGATCGTCGGTAAGCTGAGTTGCTGCCAGCGCGTTATTAATTGAGAAACCTAAAACCAATACAGCCAACAATACTTTAATAAACTTCATACTATTTTTCTCCAAAGTCATTTGTTAAATTTCATTTTTATTAATGTCTAATTTCTATATTTATTGTTGTAGCGCTTACGCAATATAACGTCTTGCATTGCGGAACATACGTATCCAAGCACTATCTTCAGCATCACCACATGCTTGCCAAGTGTTTTGTACATTGCGGATTACCCGCTCAGGATGTGGCATCATAATACTAAAACGCCCATCCGTGCTAGTTAATCCAGTAACACCTAGCGGCGATCCATTTGGATTAAACGGATAGTGCATTGTTGGCGTTGATGCATTATCTACAAAACGCATCGTCACCAGTTTTTTTGCCAACACATCATTGACTGTGTGTTGATCAGAAAATTCCGCGTAACCTTCACCATGTGCAACAGCAATTGGCATTTTGCTACCGGCCATGCCATTAAAAAACAGTGACGGCGACTCTAAAACCTCGACCATGCATAACCTTGCTTCAAACTGTTCTGATTGATTACGCACGAAATGTGGCCAATGCGCCGCACCTGGAATCAATTCACGCAAGTTACTCATCATTTGGCAACCGTTACACACACCTAATGCAAAGCTGTCTTGTCGCTCAAAAAAGGCAGAAAATTCATCACGTGCACGTGCGTTGAATAAAATAGATTTAGCCCAACCCTCACCGGCACCTAGTACATCACCGTAAGAAAAACCACCGCAAGCCACAAAGCCCGCAAAGTCTTTCAGTGATACGCGTCCAGCAATAATGTCGCTCATATGCACGTCATAGGTAGCGAAGCCTGCACGGTCAAATGAAGCCGCCATTTCTACGTGACCATTCACGCCCTGTTCACGTAATATCGCCATTTTTGGCCTAGCGCCTCTGTTGATATAGGGCGCAGCTATATTTTCATCAGGAGTATACGTAAGCTGAATAGACAATCCTGGGTTAGCTTCATCCAAGATACGGTCATACTCCTGTTGGGCACATAACGGGTTATCACGCAGTTTTTGCATTTGGTAGGTAGTTTCAGACCACATACGGTGCAAATTGACCCGCGAGTCACTAAATATAACGCTACCGTGCTGCGTGATTTGAATCTGGTTACCAGACACAACATCGGCAATCACGTGTGCTAAGACGTCATTAAAGGGCTCGTTAAATTGCGCGGCAATAGCCTCTGCATCGTGCGCTTGCACTTGGATAACCGCACCTAGCTCTTCGTTATATAACACACTGGCAATATCGCCTTGCAAGCAAGTTACATCGACCTGTAGGCCACAATGTCCGGCAAAGCTCATCTCTAGCAAGGTGGTAAATAAGCCGCCATCAGATCGATCATGGTAGGCCAGAATTTTTCCAGCTTTGTTGAGTTGTTGTATCGTGGCAAAAAAATGTTTCAACTGTTGCGCATCATCCACATCAGGCGCCACATCGCCCACTGCGCCATACACCTGCGCCAAGCTTGAACCACCCATGCGGTTTTTACCTGCGCCTAGGTCAATCAATATCAGTTTAGTATCAGCATAAGCTGCGTCATCCCGTGCTGTTTTAAGTTGTGGTGTGAGCGTTCTGCGTGCATCTGGCGTTGCCGCAAAAGCGGTTACCACCAATGAAATAGGTGAGGTCACCGCCTTGTTTTCAATTGTATTATTGGCACCTGCTTCAGACCACACGGTTTTCATACTCATGGAGTCTTTACCTACGGGGATGCTCACGCCAAGTTGCGGACAAAGTTCCATACCAACGGCTTTTACTGTCTCGAACAAGGCCGCATCTTCGCCCGCATGGCCGGCTGGCGCCATCCAGTTGGCGGAGAGTTTCAAGTCACTCAACTCGCCGATTAAGCTCGCTGCGATGTTGGTAATGGCTTCACCAATCGCCATGCGCCCTGAAGCCGGCGCATTGACGAGTGCTAACGGTGCTTTTTCACCAATGGCAAATGCTTCGCCGCGATAGGTTTCATAACCTGCAAGCGTCACGGCCACATCCGCCACTGGCACTTGCCATGGCCCTACCATTTGCTCACGCGCCACCAAACCTGTCACTGAGCGGTCACCAATAGTAATTAAAAATGTTTTATCAGCCACACCTGGCAGCCTTAACACGCGCGCAGCTGCATCTTTTAAATCAATCTTGCTGGTATCAAAAGCCATCAATTCACGCGCTGCACTTTTAACGTCGCGGGTCATTTTAGGCGGTTTACCCAACAATACGGATAAATCCATATCCACCGGTTTGTTATCAAAGTGACTGTCTGCCACGGTCAAATGACGCTCTTCTGTTGCATAACCAACAACGGCAAACGGACAGCGTTCGCGTTCACATATCGCTTTGAAGCGCGGCAAATCTGCCTGCGCAATCGCCATCACGTAACGCTCTTGCGCTTCGTTACTCCATAGCTCACGCGGCGACATGCCAGGCTCTTCATTGTGCACGTCGCGTAACTGGAACACCGCACCTACACCCGCATCATTCACCAACTCGGGAAACGCATTGGAAATACCGCCAGCACCCACATCGTGGATACTTAAAATCGGATTGCCATCGCCAAGCTGCCAGCAACGGTCAATCACTTCCTGTGCTCTTCTTTCCAGCTCCGGATTGCCGCGTTGCACTGAATCAAAATCCAGGTTTTCGATATTGCTACCGGTATCCATGCTAGATGCGGCGCTGCCGCCAAGTCCGATCAACATGGCTGGACCACCCAACTGTACTAGGGCGGCACCTGCCGGAATCGGGTTTTTCATAGAATGTTTGGCTGAAATATTACCAATACCCCCTGCCAGCATAATGGGCTTGTGGTAGCCACGCATTTCATTATTACTTTCCAACTCAAACGTGCGGAAATAGCCTGCAATGTTAGGCCGGCCAAACTCATTGTTATATGCCGCACCACCCAAAGGACCATCGACCATAATCTGTAACGGTGAAGCGATACGGCTAGGCCTGCCGTAGCTACTCGATTCCCACGGCTGCATGAAGTTTGGAATATTTAAGTTTGAGACAGAAAAGCCGGTTAAACCCGCTTTAGGTTTAGAGCCACTACCGGTCGCACCTTCATCACGAATCTCGCCGCCCGCACCCGTTGCTGCGCCGGCAAATGGAGAAATCGCAGTCGGATGATTATGCGTTTCCACCTTCATTAAATAGTGCATATCCTCTTCAATGTAGCCATAAGCACCATCATCTTTTGGATAAAAACGCTTTGTCGCTTCGCCCGCTTGTTGCCCAGCCACAATAGAGGAGTTGTCCGAATAAGCCACCACGGTACTACCAGGGTTAAGCTTGTGCGTATTGCGTATCATGGCGAACAAGGACATCGTTTGCTCCTCGCCATCAATCACCCAATCCGCATTGAAAATCTTATGACGACAATGCTCAGAGTTGGCTTGTGCAAACATCATCAACTCTACATCAGTAGGGTTGCGCTGAATTTTGCAAAAATTATCATACAAATAATCAACTTCATCTGGCGACAACGCCAAGCCCATATCACTGTTAGCTTTAACCAACTCGGCTTTGCCACCTTGTAAAAGGTCCACCACACTCAATGGCACCGGTGTATCGGTATGGTAAAGTTTTTCCGCATCATTCAAATCAGCAAACACGGTTTCAGTCATGCGATCTTGAATCAATGGCAAAAGCTGTTGACGCTCAGCATCAGTTAAAGGTTGATCATTGGTAGTCTGCACATAATAAGCAATACCACGTTCTACCCGCTGAATTTCGGGTAAGCCGCAGTGCTGCACAATATCAGTGGCGCGTGAGGCCCATGGAGAAATCGTACCAACTCTAGGCAACACTAAAAAGAGCTCGCCTTTCGGGTCTTCTTTCTGCATGGTTGGCCCATAGGTGAGAATTTGTTGCAGCGTTTCTTGCTGCTGAGCATTTAGCTGACTATCGGTCCAGGCAAAATGCCAAAACTCAGCGTACAGGTGCTTGATATTAGGGCAAAGTTGACCCAATTTCTCTTGGATTTTTTCAATACGGAACTGAGATAAGGCGGCACTGCCACGTAGGCAAATCATTGGAGAACGCGGCTTAGATGGAACTTGGGATTGGGCTTGAGATTGGATCATTAAAATTCAGCTAAATATCTACAATTGCAAAAGCTAAATTCTACCAGATTAGCGATAATTAAGCCGCTACCAGACGCCCGTTTATACAACCTGGCTTAATCAAATTATTGCAATGCTTTTAATGCAGCTAGTTCGCTTGCAATCATCTCTGCCTGCTTGATTACCGTCTCAGTAGCTAATAGCTGCATGTCTGGTGGATACCCGAACTGGCGGAGAGTGCGTTTTACAATCCGGCCATAAACCTGTCTCTTATACACATCT
>DIZU01000160.1:0-645 GCA_002429455.1 Methylotenera sp. UBA6020
ACTGATTTATTGCTATTTTCGTAAAAAATTTCAACCACACTTAATATTAAATTAAGCATATTTAAATACCTAGGTATCAAGATACGGGTACCGAATACTTGTGATGAAAATTTTCAATATTACAAAAAAATTGGTACTTCAAAAACTGGACACTTATAGTAAATGTCCAGCAAACATATGTCAATTCTAAACCCGCTTGATTACACTTTAGTTACAAATTATTAGCATTTAATATGCTTATAGTTTTGTACTTAAGGCTGCCTCAAGTTTATTTTGATCAACAACAAAACCACGGATGCCTTCAGCTAGTTTTTCAGTAGCCATTGCATCTTCATTTAATTGAAAACGAAACTCTTCTTCAGTCAATCTTGCTGGAGGAGTTGATTTAGCACCGGCATCACTTAACATGCGTACTAATGTGCCTTCTGTTGCGGCCAAATCTTGCAATAAGTTTGGTGAAACAGTTAAGCGATCGCAACCTGCCAGCGCTATTAACTCACCTGTATTTCTAAAGGATGCACCCATTACTACAGTTTTATAACCATGCTCTTTGTAGTATGCGTAAATAGCGCGCACTGAAACCACACCTGGGTCAGTTTCTTGTGTATATGTTTCACCAGTTTTAGCTTTGTACCAGTCTAAGAT
>DIZU01000160.1:842-1045 GCA_002429455.1 Methylotenera sp. UBA6020
TTAGCTTTGTACCAGTCTAAGATACGGCCAACGAATGGAGAGATCAAGAATACGCCCGCTTCAGCACATGCGCGCGCTTGGCCAAAACCAAATAACAGCGTTAAGTTACATTGGATGCCTTCTTTTTCAAGAATTTCGCCTGCTTTGATGCCTTCCCATGTTGATGCTAATTTGATCAACACGCGGTCTTTACCTACACCTGC
>DIZU01000160.1:1167-4461 GCA_002429455.1 Methylotenera sp. UBA6020
GTCTTTACCTACACCTGCCTCTTGGTAGAACTTGATGAGTTTACGGCCTTTCGCGACCATTTTCTCTACGTTGAAAGATAAACGCGCGTCCACTTCTGTAGAAATACGGCCTGGTACAACTTTAGAAATTTCAATACCGATTAACACGGCTAATTTGTCTGCAGCATTCTCAACTTGAACGTCTTTGCTGCCGCCTTGTGCTTTAGCATAAGCAATGGCTTCGTCAATCAGGTGTGCGTATTGTGGCAATGTACTTGCCTTAAGCAGTAATGAAGGGTTAGTAGTTGCATCCACAGGTTTTACACTTTTAATCGCTTCTACGTCGCCTGTATCGGCCACGATTGTGGTCATGCTTTTTAATTGGTCTAATAAATTTGCCATTACTTGCCTCCTGAAAATTATCTAATATGTCTTAGACTTTCAAATTTATTTGCTTGGTAAATTAATTTATCAAGCAAACTTATTTGAGAGCCTGAGTCTTATACAAAATCTAGAGCAGGATTATATCTGAAAAATAATGCACTGTCGTTATTCGACTGCCTGTATCAACATGTCTAGCGGCAAGTTGATGGTAATTTAGGTTAAAAATACAGCTAATAAACTAGCCACGGTTAAATCTGCACTTGTCCCAGGGTTAATGTTGCGGCTTTTAAGTGACGCATCCCAATCAAGCAGTTTTTTTTGTATTAACTTAGGATTGTCCGTTGCCCAATACTCGGCCTCAATGCCCTGCGCCTCAGACATAATGCCCTTGGCCACCGCATCGCCATATTTACGAACGATATGCGAATCCAGCTGACGCGCCAAAAACCCCAAATACAAGGCCGTGGTTGCCCATGCTTGATTTTGCCACTTGACCATCGCGTCACCATAACGCACACGTCCAAACTCAACTATGTCTGAAAATGCATGGGCATATTGCCATGCGATACGGTCTCTATGTTGAGCTGAACGCATCATCTCCAACAATGTGACATCAGGCTTTTCATGCACATCATGCTGCGCTACGCTGCCTAACCCGGCGGGGTTCGCCAATATGATTGCCCGGGAAACGAGAAGCGCATCGTTAATAGTGAGTTGCTCTAAAATGTCATTCAGGTTTTGCTGCAACGACTGCTTAACCGCATCTTGTCTGCCATTGGCATGCAAAGCAGCTTGAATCAATGGTGCACACAGTAAAATAAACCCCAGATTGGTATTCAATCCTACGGCGTTTTGTGTCGCCTCCACTGCATAAAAGATACGCTCGCCTACACTCAAACCTGGCTGGTTGATAACAGATGCTGTTGCATCAGCACTTTTTATAAAGTCATGAATCGTCATGCCGTGACCATCGGCAAATACGTGCACATTGCCTGGCTTTAAAGCTTGTAATTCAGCCATGCAGGCATTTTGATAGACTTGAGCTAATTGTGCGGGTGTCAATTGTTTAGGCATCACTTACTTAACTTGAAATTGAACTGGAACTTGTAATTTGAATTTGATTCAAAAAATCATCGACCAATAGCTGTGCAATATTCAAGTCGTGCACGCTCTGCAAGCCTTTCCATGCGGGGATGCTATTGACTTCCAACACATAATATTCACTGCTTACCGCTTGAATAATATCCACGCCACAATAATCAATATCCAAGGCTGAAGCCGCTTGTAAAGCCAGTTGAGTTATTGTTTCATTCGGATATATTGCTTCACAACGACCGCCCGCTGCTACATTATTCACCCAACTGCTGCCAAACCGTTTCATGGCCGCAATCACCTGGCCATTAATTACAAATACCCGATAATCGTGTGGCACATCGGCCGTTTCAATCAGTTGCTGAAAATAGTACACGCCATCCACATATTGCTGCATAGGCACAGGCATTGGCTCATCGGCAAGCAATTTGCGCACACCCAGCCCTTGCGAACCAAATAGCGGCTTAATCACTAGTTGCTGATTGTTTTGTGCAGCAGTTTGGCGAATAGCATCCGCTTGCGCTCTGGATTCGCACACCCAGGTGGCTGGTGTTGATACACCATGGGCATGCAATAGAAAGCTTGTCATGGCTTTATCAACGGTGCGCTCAATTGCCCTGACATCGTTGTAAATATTCACGCCTTGCATTGCCAGCATGTGCAAGACATTCAAGCGCGTAATCACCTGTTGTAGCGTACCGCCTGAAACACCGCGCACAAAAACTGCTGGCGGTGGTGTGTCGAAACCTTGAATCTGAATGACTGGCTTTGCATCTGCTAAATTGATGACACAATCTTGCAACGATACAAAAACAGCAGCAACTCCACTTTTGGCAAAGGCTTGTTTTAACTGTGCGCCATGCCATCCAGCATCATCGGTAAAGATAGGGATTTTCAAAAATGGGATAGCTTGTCTATTAATTGATTAATGGTTGATTAAAAAACTTGGCAAATAGTTATAGTTGACAAACTAAATGTTGCCTGCCTACTAACTAGCCAGCCTGTTAACTAGATAGTAGAGAACGACAGATTAATCAAATCTGTATTTAATTGTCCGCCTTCAAAAACATTGCCCGTATCCACATTAGTAATCGTCACTTTCGCGGGACTAAATAG
Source organism: Methylotenera sp. UBA6020 (assembly GCA_002429455.1). Lineage (GTDB taxonomy): Bacteria > Pseudomonadota > Gammaproteobacteria > Burkholderiales > Methylophilaceae > Methylotenera. The sequence continues at coordinate 3,739 of DIZU01000160.1, forward strand.
CATTGGGTCAATTTTATAAAAATCCATATTGTATAATTTGAACACTTCTGCAAACGGTTTACCGTAGTCTTTTGAGGCACTGCTTGGTAAGTTCAATGCCAGTGCAGCTGCGGCCTCATCATCACCTGTGACATGCAAATCGACTTGACCACCAAATAGAATCGCATCATTGGTACGTCCCATACCGGTCATAAAATCCTTGGCGACTGGCGGCAGAACCGCGATGCCACTACCGCTCACGATATTGGCTAAAGGGAAATGTAAGGCGTGTGCTTTATGTAAGGCCACTTCTAATACACGCCCTACAATTTGGGTTACACCGGCGACACTTGTAGTGGGCGTTAATATAATGGTCAATTGCTCAGGCGCCACTTTGGTGTCACGCAACACTTTTTCAATGACTTGGACTGGGGGTATTTTGTCTGTTTCCAGCACGATACAGGTGCTAGTCGCGTTATCCTGATAATTCAGTTCCTTGAATAAATCTTCGCGTTGCGCTAATGCACGTGCAGGACCTGAACCCAGGGCAAAAAACTTTTCGTGGCTCAAGGCCCAACCGGCATATTGACTTGCCAGGCAAGCAAGCACAGGCTGTATTGATACGGCTGAAATTGCATTTGGCCAGTTAGCAAAGCGACTGTCTGCTTGCAAACTCACCTGGCCTAAACCACCCATGCAAATTTCGGCAATCAAACGCCCTGCTTCTGCACTGCCGGCATGTTG
>DIZU01000160.1:4557-5230 GCA_002429455.1 Methylotenera sp. UBA6020
GCCGGTGCTGTAAATGATTGTGATATTGGTGTGTTTTGCACGTTCTTCCCTTTTTAACTATTTTTTTGTAGTAATTGTTGCATTATTTTAACTCTAATATGCGCTAATTGCTTAGCCTCATCTGCCTGATCAGCATGTGCGAGCACGGTGCAAATAGGCTCTCCAGCCAATATTTTTATCGCTTTATGTTGAGTAATGTGATGCGGATTATCGACTACCCAGCTTGGCCATTCAAATGTGTCAGCAACTACTGTATCCGCCGCCGCATACACAATGGCATGTGCTTTCGACGGTTTTGGCACTTTAAAGGAATTAGCCTCATAAAAATCAGACTGCTTGAGATTCAAATCTTTAAGGTTAATTTGCACATGCCAATCTAACAGGTTTATTCCATCGTTCTCACATAAATCAATGGTCGCACTCAATCTTGGGTTAACTTCCAGCACATAAGCAACATTATCTCGCACAATCGCATCCAGGCTATTTAAGCCAAGCAAGCCAAATTCTATGGTTAATTTCTCTGCCGCGTCTATTAATTGCTGCTGAATCGTTTGCGGCAGCATGATACGACTCACCGCGCCACCATAACGAAAAGGCATCGTTGCCAATGGACTAAGCCACTGCTCATTAAAGCCTATCACCTCAATCTCTTGACTGTTGGCAATAAACAACA
>DIZU01000160.1:5447-6874 GCA_002429455.1 Methylotenera sp. UBA6020
CCACAACCTGCTGCAAATTTCCTTAAATAAACATCCTTCTGATGATTAGCTGGCAACCTATCATATACGCCAGGATGAGCAATATTACATTGAGTTAATGCTGCAAAAAAGTCAGATGCATTTTTTATCGCACGCACGGTAGCAGGGGCGTTTCCAATCAGAGGAACAATATCGGCAATTTTTTGCAAAAGCTCCGGTTGTGCCTCAAAACCGCTACCATAGACAAACCCTAAATATTGGCTGGTGTCTAATTGACTAATGGCATTCAACAAGACCTCCGCGTTAAATCCATGGCTATCATAATCAACAACAATGGTTGTATCTGCCAATTCAACCGTGTGCTTGTCTGCAAAAGCATCAATCGCTGTAACAGCATAGCCTGCCTGCTTGGCTGCGGCCACAAACGGTCGCGCAGACAGGGCAATAATCAGGATTGATTGACTACTCAAGCCGTTTTCAATAAATCTCGCGCCAATCCAAACGCTGCCATAAACTCCAGCACTAATGGCTTATCTGTCGATTTATTTGTGGTCAGCATTTGTCTTAGCAACTGGTGCTGTGTCGTGTATTTAAGTTGACCGATCGCCAAGGCGCCAATACCGTAGGTTTGAGTATCTGCAACCAAAACGCCATCATCATTCACCGCGACACCTTGCACACCTAAAGGCATCACCGCATTAACATCGGCTACGATTTTTAGTTGTTTTGCATAAGTTAAATGTTGCTGGCTAATTACCTGCACTCCTGCAGCTGCTGCACAAATAGCAATCTCAGAGCTTGCTAAAACATTCTGTTTAGCGGCCTCAGAAGTACCATCGACCACCTGCATGTTTAGTTTATATTGCTCATTCCATGCGGCGGCTTTTGGCTCCACATCAGCGAGGGACTTATGCGCAACCAACTGTACTACCGCCCCTTGTTGCGCTGCAATAATTGCCGCACAACCACCTACTGGCCCTGTTGCGCCAAATATACTCAGTGTTTTGCCATGTAAATCTTCACCAAATTGCTTTTTAAGGTGAAACTCAACCTTGGCAATCATCGCTGCAGCTGTGGTAAATGCACCAGATGGGTCCGCAAAAATTGAACACTCAAATGGAGCAAACATCGCCTCTTTACTTGCGGCCAGCATCCGCATCGCAAGGTCCATATCACGTCCACCGATAAATATACCCTCATGCCTCACCCCTGATGGACTGCGTGAAAAAATGGCATCTTGCGTGAGCCATGTCACCTCAAACAACTCGACATTGGTATAAGGCATGATCTTATTGAACCCCGCGTCGTATGCCATGTTGACATCAAACGGACTTGCATTTTTAGCCGCTGTAATTAAATGTAAAATGCTGACTTTTTCCATATTTTAAGTTTTCTTGAAAAATTTTGTATTAAGTGTTTCTTAAGAAGTTTTATGTATTGAATAACGA
>DIZU01000160.1:6958-16471 GCA_002429455.1 Methylotenera sp. UBA6020
GTTTTATGTATTGAATAACGATTTTCTTGTTGGGTTATGTTCAATATGCGATATTTTAGCGCCTGATATTTCAGCACGGGATATTTCAGAACTAGATATTTCAACCCCGTGATTGCGCGCGCTGCAAATTATCCATGTTAGTGAGCTGTCTGTAAAACTCATTTTTAGTTGCTGCAAATGTTTTTCCGCTTCAACTGCATTTTCAAACACAGCAAAGCCTGTTGGCCCCCAGGAGCTTTGTCCAAAACAAGCCACACCCATGTGCGCTAAATGTTGCAATACTGCGCCCACTTGCTTGCTTGCATAACGTCCACCTTGAGCAGGCGCAAAATAATCGCCTACGTGCGCCTGTAACTCTTGAATACTGTTACCAAAAGCGGTTAAATCATGCTCAACCAAGGCGGGCATGGCCTGCATTAATACATGCCGACATAAATGGGCCGCCAGATTTTCAGAAAATACTGGCAACTCATTAAATGCCGTACGCTCCTCTTCACCATGGATACCTGGCTGGCTTGAATCAAGTATTAACAAAATACGCCAATGTTCAGGAAACTCATAGCGCGCCAACAATGGCGGTATATTTGAATTTTCCGAGTTAGGATTTGCCAGGTTAGGACGGGTAACACGTCCGCCATCAATCAATAATCCACCGTGGTTAAAAGCTGCAATACCAATACCAGAACGACCACCTCGCCCGGTCAGCTCGGCAATTTTTGCGGTGCTTAAATTTAAACTGTATAACTGACTAATTGCCGTACCAATCGCCAAAGCTAACTGAGTGCCAGAGCCCAGGCCTGCATGCTCAGGAATATGCTGCTTGATATTAAGGCTAACACCACCATTAAGATGCAGTTTAGTGATGAGTTGCTGGGCTATTGCAGTTGCTTTCGCAATAGCTGACACGCTCACCGATGCAGCTCCGGTTACAGGTAGTTTCTCGGAAGGTAGTTTTTGAAAAGACGCGGCAGTTAATTCAATGTTAGGTGTTGCCAGACTTAAGCCTATGCTGCCAAATTTTCGCCCCAGGCCGCCGTGCAAATCAAAAAAGCCCATATGCAACCGAGCCGAACTACTTACTAAAATCTCAGTACTTGTCACAGCCATCATAAATTCTTCATTTGGGGTTTCTTCATTATTTAATGTGTTGTGTCATGTGACAATCAACTTCTAATTAATCCCTTGCATTTTAGCTGACAGACGTGGCTTTAATTAAATGCCAGAATCCAAACTAACGTCATTTTAGCTCGAAGTTCAGATTTTCAGGTGACAACACACGCATATTTAGGCAAAATAACTTCTTACCAAGAATAATCTAAATATTTAATCATCCCTCCAACATTCTTAAGCATCAATCATTGCAAAATGGCTTATGAAGCGTTGACAAAAGAGCTGCGTTAAAGAATTGGAAATTTAATCACTTGTTTGAACACCTGAGGAACACTATGTCAGTCCACGTTATTCCATTTGAAAACCTAAGAAATATAGACGTGCCTTCAGTCGGCGGTAAAAATGCGTCTTTAGGCGAGATGATTTCTCAGCTTTCAGCAAAAGGCGTGCGAGTGCCAACCGGCTTTGCAACCACTGCAGACGCATACCGCGAGTTTTTAGCCCAAAACGGCTTAGACGAAAAAATTAACGCTGAGCTTGAAAAACTCAATGTGGATGACACCATTGCCCTGGCAAGCTGCGGCAAACAAGTGCGTGAATGGATTATGGCACAGCCATTCCCAGCCGCATTAGACCAGGCTATTGCAGAACACTATGCAACACTCACTGCAAAATCTGGTAACGGTGCCACATTCGCAGTGCGTTCTTCTGCCACGGCAGAAGATTTACCTGATGCCTCTTTTGCCGGTCAACAAGAGTCATTTCTTAACATTCAAGGTTTAGACCACATTTTGCATGCAATTAAAGAAGTGTTTGCTTCTTTATACAATGACCGTGCAATTTCATATCGCGTACACAAAGGCTTTGTGCATGCAGACGTGGCATTATCCGCAGGTGTGCAACAAATGGTACGTAGTGACATTGGCTGTGCTGGCGTGATGTTCACCATTGACACAGAATCAGGCTTTAAGGATGTGGTATTTATCACTTCTTCTTACGGCTTAGGTGAAACTGTGGTGCAAGGCGCGGTGAATCCTGATGAATTTTATGTGCATAAACCACTGTTAGCATTGGGCAAGCCGGCAATTGTGCGCCGCACCATGGGTTCAAAACTCATCAAAATGGTGTTTTCTGATGCTACACAAGCCGGTAAAAGCACCCATACGATTGATGTAGACGCTGCCGACAGCGACCGTTACTCACTGTCAAATGAAGACATTCTGGAGTTAGCCCGTTACGCCATGACCATTGAGGCGCACTATGGTTGCCCAATGGATATTGAGTGGGGCAAAAACGGTGTAGATAACAAACTATACATTCTACAAGCACGCCCAGAGACCGTGAAATCACAAGAGTCTGCAAATAATATTACAGAGACTTTTAAACTCAACAAACACTCAGCTAAACCATTGGTAGTGGGTCGCGCGGTGACGCAAAAAGTGGGCGTAGGTCCTGTACGTATCGTGTTGGACCCAGCAGACATGCATCTGGTACAACCGGGCGATATATTGGTAGCCGACATGACCGACCCCAACTGGGAGCCTGTGATGAAGCGTGCTAGCGCGCTAGTCACCAATCGTGGCGGTCGTACTTGCCATGCTGCGATTATTGCGCGTGAACTTGGTATTCCGGCGATTGTTGGCTCAGTTAATGCCACTGATATTCTGCGTGAAGGTGAAATCGTCACCGTATCATGTGCTGAAGGTGAATCTGGCTTTGTCTACCATGGCGCACTAGATTATGAAGTAAGCACCCAGGCAGCAGCCTCACTTTCTTCAGCGCCTTGTAAGATCATGATGAATGTAGGCAATCCAGACATGGCTTTTGGCTTTGCTAAAATACCGAATGATGGCGTGGGCTTGGCGCGTTTAGAGTTTGTAATCAACAACATGGTAGGAATTCACCCTAAAGCCATTTTGAATGTCGATGCAATGCCAACTGCGATTCAAACCACGATTAAAAACCGTGCACGCGGCTACGCAAGTCCTAAACAGTTTTACATTGATAAAGTCGCTGAAGGTGTGGCGACCATTGCCGCCGCTTTTTATCCAAAACCAGTGATTGTGCGTACTTCTGACTTTAAATCTAACGAGTACAAAAAACTGGTCGGTGGTGAAATTTACGAGCCAGATGAAGAGAATCCAATGATCGGCTTCCGTGGTGCGGCACGTTATATGGCTGAAGACTTCAAAGAGTGCTTTGCCATGGAATGTACGGCCATGAAAAAAGTACGTGATGAAATGGGCTTAACTAACGTCGAGCTGATGATTCCTTTTGTACGCACTTTGGCTGAAGCCAAGGCAGTGACGGAGATCATGGCTGCCAATGGTCTCAAACGTGGCGAAAATGGCTTGCGCCTGATTATGATGTGCGAAATTCCTTCTAATGCTTTGTTGGCAGAACAGTTCCTGGGCTATTTTGACGGTTTTTCAATCGGCTCGAATGACCTGACGCAACTGACATTAGGCATGGACCGCGATTCAGGCATCTTGGCCGATGGTTTTGATGAACGGAATGACGCAGTCAAAGTATTGCTAAAAATGGCGATAAGTACCGCAAACCGTTTAGGTAAATATGTAGGTATTTGTGGTCAAGGCCCATCAGACCACCCAGACTTTGCCGAATGGCTTGTGGCTGAAGGCATACAATCTGTTTCACTCAACCCGGACACCGTGATAACTACATGGCAAAGACTGACTAAGAAATAATGGTTAGTCAATAATGCTGAATCGTACTGTACTGTTTATTTCCGATGGCACCGGTATTACAGCAGGCGCTTTGGGTAAATTGCTTGAGCACTTTCCAAGCACACATTTTACCCAAGTGCGCCTGCCATTTACCGACACGCTAGATAAAATCAAGCTTGCGCAAGAGGCTATATTGCACGCCACCGAACTAGATGGCGGCCGCCCGGTGGTGATTATGTCGTTAGGTAACATTGAATTACGCAATGCCTTAAAACAATCCAACGCCTATTTTATTGACCTCTTCAATACATTTATTGATCCACTAGGCTTAGAGCTTGATCAGAAGCCATTAACTGGGGCTGGCATCGCGCATAGCGTCATGGGTAGCAGCTACCATGAACGAATGGAAGCTATTAACTTTACACTAGGCCATGATGACGGCATGACCAACTTTGGCTTAGAAGAAGCAGAAGTCATTTTAATTGGTGTCTCGCGTTGTGGAAAAACCCCCACTAGCATTTACCTGGCGATGCAGTTTGGTATCAAGGCCGCCAATTACCCGTTGATTCCAGAAGACTTTGAACGTGGTGTTTTGCCAGCTGTTTTACATAAACATCTTGATAAGATTTTTGGTTTAACCATTAAAGCAGAGCGTTTACACTCCGTACGCAGTGAACGTAGGCCGGATAGTTTTTATGCCTCTTTAGAAAATTGCCGAAAAGAAATCGCCACCGCCGAAGGTTTAATGCGCGACGCTGGTATTACGTGGGCAGATTCAACCAGTCGTTCCATAGAGGAATTATCAGCTATTATTTTGCAGAAAATTCGTAAGCCTGTTAATTAGTTAAGGTCTCATTAATAGTCATTGAGGCCTCTGCACAAAATAAAATCGGATTCAAACACAAAACCCGTCATTCTGAGCGTAGCGAAGAATGACGGGGTGTTAAGCTCTGCTGATCTATCCAACACTCAAGCCAACGCTCATGAATGGCTATAGATTTTATATACTGTAGATTACTTCAAACTCGGTTTAATTCGATTAAGAATCTCGGCAGAATCTGGTTTCACATCACTGCTATAAACATAAACATCCTTACCGCCCGGCAAAATCACATATTTATAGAAATTCCACATCGGTGCTAGGCCAGTTTTTGCACTGAGTTGTTTATACAATGGGTTGGCATCTGGGCCAGTCACAGCACTTTTAGTAATCATCGGAAACTTGACGGAATAAGTGAGTTTACAGAAATCGCCAATTTGCTTATTGTTACCAGGTTCCTGCTTAAAATCATTCGATGGAAATCCAATCACCAATAAACCATTATCTTTGTATTTGCTGTAAACCACTTCAAGCGCATCCAAACTGCGGTGTAAAGCCACATTTACTCGCGGTGTTCACCACTAAAATTGGTTTATCCTGATAATCACAGAGATTGATTTTATCGCCCTGCAATGTCGTTAATTGATGGTTATAGAGTTCAGAACAAGCAGCGTTTGCCATGTGTGACACCCCGAATAAAAAGACTGCCAATAGCAATTGTTTCATTGAAAATAACTTCATTGATAATCGATTCATATTAACTTGCTCGAACATAAAATAGATAAGTAGAGGCTTATATACGACTAGGCATTTTGTTATTCGTTCTCTCTTAAATTTACAGATTTAATATCTGAAATTTAATAACAAAATTTAATGCAATAAAGTCACAATAAAACCTAAACTGCGAATACTGCAGTTTCACAATCGGCCAGTTAAGATGCCTTTTGCCAATGATTGCTGCGCCATGCACGTTGTTGGCTAGCATTGAGAAATGTCCACGCTACGAAGCGGCTTTTCTTTTGCCCTTGTGCCATGTCTATCGTTTTCACGGTCAGTGCGTTGACATTTCTGAGCGCGCGATAGACAGCAGGCAGGCTAGCGGCCTTTGAGATCAGTGTGGTAAACCAGAAACATTGAGTGGCAATCTGTGCGCTTTCAAAGATCATATGGCTAACAAATGCCTCCTCGCCACCTTCACAGTAGAGCTCTGCGGCCTGTCCGCCAAAATTGAGCATTGGCGCCTGATTCCGCGAACCACCCTTGCTCAGATTCTTACCTAAATTCCGCCATTTTCGCTGTGTGCCGGCGCTGGCGTCATCCAGCGAGGCGTGAAAAGGCGGGTTGCACAGGGTAAGGTCAAAGGTCTCGTCGAGCGGTACAATCCCTTTGAAGATGGCTGTGGGTGAAGATTGCAAACGCAGCTCGATTGCCTCTGACAGCCCACCATTCGCATCCAGAATACGCTGTGCATTAGCAAGGGCAATGGGGTCAATGTCTGCACCTACAAAATGCCAGTCATATTCACGATGGCCGATAAGCGGATAAATGGCATTGGCACCCACACCGATGTCGAGTACCTTTACGCATTCTCCAAGCGGAATGACACCACCGTTGGCGGTACTTAGTAGATCGGCGATGTAGTGCAGATAGTCTGCCCGGCCAGGAATAGGCGGACAAAGATACTGTGCCGGAATATCCCAGTCCAAAATAGCGTAATGCTGTTTCAGCAAGGCCTGATTAAGCGCCTTAACGGCCTGTGGGTTGGAAAAATCGATGGAAGCGTCATTGTATGCGTTCAAGTGTACAAAACGTGTTAGTGCCGGACTAACTTGGATGAGTTGATCGAAGTCGTATCGACCCCGATGCTTGTTTCGCACATGCAACCCAGCCTTTATTGCAGAGTCATCCTGACGACCCGCCATCACGAGCTGGTAATCCACTGAGGCAGCAAAGATTGCCTGCCGGATATTGCCATACTGGATGATGTGCCACGGCTGGCCGGGCATGATAAAACGGGGTAAACAAGCATGCGGTTTAATCAGAGAATGATAGGCTGTAGCATAGCATAATCGTACTGAGCCCATTGATTTGTTATGCCAGTATGAGCTTAGTACAATTTAGTCGACGGACAAATCCATGCCTCGGTTCGGCAAAAAACCAAAATCAACCATAGAGACAGATACCCGTATTTATTCACTATGCGATATAATTCCCGAGCGGATTGCTAAATAATGAGAACTAATAAATATCCATTTAGCATCATTCCGTATCATTCCTTTGTATGACGCTTAACTCATGAGTTTACCAATATTGTCCATACAAACTGCATACCTGCCTTTTTCTGGCATTTTTCAACAGCCGCAGCCTTGGCAAGAAGGCATGCTGGGCGCCATCTGCTTTGTTGAACCCTCAGTAAACAGCAATATTGCAGAAGCCGTTGAAATCCCGATGGTTCAACTACAGGCACCTATTCTAGATGGTGCAGATGCGGCCTGCGAGATTTGGTTGAGCAATGTAGCGCCGTCATCAGGTAAACCTTTAGTGCATGGTAGCCATGGGGCAATTCAATATCGATTTAATGACGATTTCCTGTTTGGCTTCATTAGCTTGCCTGAGTCAGTGCCTCCGCACGATATAGCCAGCCAAAACAAGACAGACATCGCGCCATTACAATATGCTACGGAATCGGCATACCGTCAGATATTTGCACTAATGGCTGAGCTGAATTACCCATATATCTACCGCTTCTGGAATTACATGGCAGATATCAACGGCATTAGCTATGGACTGGAGCGCTACCGCCAGTTTAATGTGGGGCGCAAGGATGCTTTTATGGCTTGTAGTCGTGAGGCAGCAGGTCCGTTGCCGGCCGCCTGCGCGCTGGGGCTGGCCGATGGACCGCTTACCATCGCCTTTCTGCTTGGGCGTAAAGCGCCAGTCGCGATTGAAAATCCACGGCAGGTGAGTGCCTACGAGTATCCGGAAGAATATGGTCCACGCACACCAAGTTTTTCACGCGCGACTTTATTGTGCGCTGAGCAAGATGATTTCTTGTTCATCTCAGGTACGGCCAGCATAGTGGGACATCAGACACGGCATCAATCAGATGTGGTAGCGCAAACCAAGGAAACGCTGGCGAATCTGGACGCGGTAATTGCCGAGGCCAATCGCATGCTAGGTAGGCAGAAGTTTGTTCTGCGGGATATATTTTTCAGGGTATATGTCCGCCATACAGCAGATTTACCATTGGTGCGCAATGAAATGCAACGCCATATAGGCGACACAATAAAAGCTGTTTTTGTACAGGCGGAGATATGCCGCCAGGAGCTCCTGCTAGAAATTGAAGCGACCGCCGGGCATATATCAACACTCTCATGTACACAATAATGAAGTCTGTCGGAGGATTACTACTCAAGGTATATGACTATCTGATATTGTACCTTGGCTTGCTTTGGCTAGGTTTTCTGAGCCTGTGCTGGACGCTGGTGGCCACCCTGCTTTACCCATTATTGCCAGAGCGTACCGCAATGTGTTTGGGCCGTTATGTCATTATGATTTCCTTCCGTGCTTATCTTGCCAGTTTGAGCGCTTCACGCCGCTGCAGCTTTGATTTAACTGAGCTGGATACATTACGCGACGAAACACCGCTGATCATTGCACCTAATCACCCCTGCCTGCTGGACGCCGTAATGATCATTTCACGGTTACCTAACGTGGCCTGTGTCATGAAGTCGGATCTGATGAATAATGTTTTTCTTGGCGCCGGTGCACGGCTGGCGCGCTATATACGCAATGAACCGATACGCCAGATGGTGCTGCAGGCCAGTGAAGACTTTAAAACTGGTAGCCACCTGCTGTTATTCCCAGAGGGCACCCGCACTACACGCCAACCCATTAACGTTCTCAAAGGCAGTATCGCCCTGATCGCCATGCAAGCGCAGGTGCCAGTGCAGACGGTATTGATAGAAACCAATTCACCATATCTGAGTAAAGGCTGGTCCCTATTTCGCAAACCAGCCATGCCTGTCAGTTACAAGATAAGATTGGGCAAGCGTTTCGACCCGCCAGCAAACACTCACCGATTCATGACAGAACTTGCGGACTATTTTTCTCAGGTGCTCAAGCCCGCAACCCAACAAACCTCGACTCAAGGCTTATTGTTTCCAATCACTACGCAAAATGACGCCCACCCCGACCTCAACTCACACGAAACACCATTGTCATGACTCCTATCTCTGCCAGCCATATCGTTCTCATCCCCAGCTATAACCCGGGCCCTAAAGTGTATGACACGGTACGCGCAGCGCGGCAGCACTGGAATCCAGTCTGGGTGGTGATCGATGGCAGTACGGATGGCTCGGAGCTGATGTTACAAGATATGGCTACACAAGACCCAGGGTTACGCGTCATCCACTTGCCCCTTAATCAGGGCAAGGGGGCGGCAGTTTTACATGGTCTGAACCTAGCCGCTGCTGAAGGCTACACACACGCCCTGACTATGGATTCAGACGGGCAGCATCCGGCAGACCTGGTACCAGCATTCATGGCTGAATCAATCAGGCAGCCAGGTGCCATGGTGCTGGGGATGCCAATATTTGATGCCAGCGCGCCGAACATACGGGTGCAGGGCCGAAAATTATCTAACTGGTGGGCCAATCTGGAAACCTTATGGGCAGGTATCGGCGACTCATTGTTCGGTTTTCGCGTTTACCCTATCGACCCGTTAAGAAAGGTCATGCGCTACCAACCCTGGATGCGCCATTTCGATTTTGATCCAGAAGCGGCGATCAGACTGAGTTGGCGCGGAGTAAAAGTGGTGAACCTGCCAGCACCGGTGCGCTATTTCAGAACAGACGAAGGTGGTGTTTCGCATTTTCGCTACCTGCGCGACAACGT
>DIZU01000097.1:0-4531 GCA_002429455.1 Methylotenera sp. UBA6020
AGCAGTTGAGTTTGGTTTGCGGTAAGTGATATGTTTTTGCTTCAATAGGCGCTCCTTGGTTGTTATAACGGATAAGTTTTACAGTTTGTATTCAGCAAGGCAGTGCAGCAATTTTATTAAATACTCCAATTATGGGATAATATAACTGGAAGATAACCAATTAAGAACTCACCAATGTAATTTTCAGCAACACCTCTTACATTTCTAATGTCCTGCATTATTTCATGTAGGCACATTCATATCTAAATCTAATGTTTTGAAATATGCATCATTCACATATGTGAATAGTGCTGTTGTTTATTGTGATCGGAGAATAATTTGTTCTTATCAAATTTTGGGAAACATAACCCACAAGAAATAAAAATTAATATACTGAGTGGCCTTACTGTTGCATTGGCAATGGTGCCAGAAGCAATTGCATTTGCTTTAATAGCTCATGTATCACCACTCACTGGCTTATATGCCGCATTTATCGTTGCGCTGATTACTTCTGCCTTTGGCGGTCGCCCTGGCATGATTTCAGGTGCTGCTGGCGCATTAGCAGTGGTGATGGTGGCACTGGTTGTTCAACACGGTGTTGAATATCTATTTGCAACGGTTGTATTGATGGGCATCCTGCAAATACTCTTTGCAGTCGCTAAGCTAGGGAAGTTTATCCGGATGGTGCCTCATCCTGTAATGCTTGGGTTTGTAAACGGCTTAGCGATTGTCATCTTCTTAGCTCAATTTGGGCATTTCAAATCTGTCGCAGCTGACGGCACAACTACTTGGCTGAGTGGTAATGCGCTTTATATCATGCTGGGTTTAATTGCTGTTACTGTTGCCATCATCTACTTATTACCTAAATTAACTAAAGTCATTCCGTCCACACTAGCTGCTATTGCGTTTGTCTCATTCGGTGTTTCATTTTTAAATATTGATACTAAAACTGTTGGCGACCTAGGCTCGATCGCAGGTGGCTTGCCTATATTCCATTTACCAAACGTGCCTTTCAATCTTGAGACTCTTAAGATTGTCTTTCCATACGCATTAATACTTGCTGCAATTGGCTTAATTGAAACATTGCTTACCCTTAACCTGATTGACGATATGACAGATACACGCGGCAAACCTAACCGTGAATCAATGGCGCAAGGTGCAGCTAACGTGATTACTGGCTTCTTTGGCGGCATGGGTGGCTGTGCCATGATTGGTCAAAGTATGATTAATGTGAATAATGGCGCAATCAAACGTCTTTCAGGTATATCAACTGCTTTATTTCTAATCTCATTTATTTTATTTGCTTCAAAATGGATTGAGATGATTCCATTAGCGGCTTTAATCGGTGTGATGTTTGTGGTTGCAGAAAAAACTTTTGAGTGGGGAAGTCTCAGACTATTTGGTAAAGTGCCAAAACAAGATGTTTTTGTCGGTTTGTTAGTGGGTGGGGTAACGGTGATTGCTGACCTAGCGATTGCTGTGATTTTGGGTGTCATTGTTTCAGCCTTGGTGTTTGCTTGGGAACATGCAAAGCAAATTAGTGTAAATAGCTATATTGATAATAAAGGTTGGAAAGTCTATGAGTTGCAGGGCACTCTATTCTTTGCTTCTATCGCCGCATTCCAAAATCTCTTCACGCCAAGCAATGACACTAATGATGTAGTAATTGACTTTAAGAACGCGAAAGTAGTTGACCATTCGGCATTAGCAGCAATAGATGGATTAGCACTCAGATATGTCAGCGCAGGCAAGAAGCTTCATCTAAAACATTTAAGCCCCGATTGCTTAGAGTTGCTGGACAACGCTAAAGGAATGATTGAAGTCAACGTGATGGAAGATCCTAAATATCATATTGCTGATAATAAATTAGGATAATTTTGGCTTAATAAATAAAAATATCCTGATTGTAAAATCATGGTTATTAAGTAATGAGACATTGTGAAGCCTCAATTGACCCATCAAAGAATGCTACTTACTCTTGAACAAATCAATACTTCATTCTATGTAATTCAGATAGTTTTAGATTTTTGTTTATTGCCTGAATAATAAGGATGACGTTATAATCACTTAATCATTGGGGAGTAGCCGCTCTTTGTACAGAAGAGGTTTGCATCAACATACTTAATCGTCAGATTATGGTGCAATCGGTTCCAAACTTGGCAAGACCTTTGATTACATTACCTTACTTTGGTCAGAGAGGTCGTGTAATCAATCGTCTTTAAGTCTGGCCAAGGAGTTTGTATGGAAGCTGTTCTAGTATCAACGGGCGTTGTTGCTCTCGCCGAAATTGGTGATAAAACCCAATTGCTCGCATTTATCCTTGCGGCAAGATTTAAAAAACCTCTCCCTATCATTGCTGGCATACTATGTGCCACACTAATCAATCATGGTTTGGCTGGTGCTTTGGGCGCATGGATTACTACTGCAATCAGTCCAGATGTGATGCGTTGGGTATTAGGACTATCATTTATCGGCATGGCGAGTTGGACAATGATTCCAGATAAGATTGAGGAAGAAGAAACTCAGATAGCTAGTCACTTAGGCGTTTTTGGAGCAACATTGGTCACATTCTTTCTTGCTGAGATGGGTGACAAAACCCAGATAGCAACAGTGGCCTTAGCGGCTCACTATGCTGCGCCGATCATGGTTATTGCGGGTACAACACTTGGGATGCTACTGGCAGATGTACCAGCTGTTTTTGTAGGCAATAAGTTCGCAGCAAAAATTCCTATGAAGCTGGTGCACTCTATCGCAGCAGGTGTTTTTGCAGTCATGGGTTTGCTCACACTACTTAAGATCGACACATTGTTTTAATAAACATATAGTGCTGACTTGTCTTGCAGTGGTTGTTTGGACAATTAATTTTATTTATTGAATGCTCATGAATATCCTTGAAAGTTTATTCATGAGCATAGACTGACCTGTTATGCATCAGTTCGCCTGCCCAGCCAATTTTTTAAGTTCTTCGCTCACCATGTTCGCAAGTTTCTCCCCACTTCGTGCCGTAGTGTTTGTGTCCGACCAAGAGCTTTCCAACTGAGAGGCTCTCGCCATTACCACTTTCCGCGTTTTAATATCAACCATCAGAAGTCTTGGGTAAACAAATAGATAAGTTGGCTTTAGCGCCACGACTATTATCAGGTAATCGGCGCCACTGCCCTCCGCTTGATTTGCAGCAACATCGACGTGATCGAATAAATAGGTAGGAGACTGCGCTGCCGATGTCGCTTTCAGGCGGTCATTCACGGTCACAAGCTCTACGCCATCATCAGTAAGTTTCTGTTTGAAAGCGGAGGTTAAATAGGTGATACGTGCCAGCTCTTCTGGAGTGTTTGGCAAGTCCGTGAGGTCGTTAAGTTGAAAGTCCAAGACCATGACTTTGGCGCACTGCCCAGCAAAAGCGGTTGGGGTAAGCA
Organism: Methylotenera sp. UBA6020; assembly: GCA_002429455.1. Lineage (GTDB taxonomy): Bacteria > Pseudomonadota > Gammaproteobacteria > Burkholderiales > Methylophilaceae > Methylotenera. Next base: position 3,396 of record DIZU01000097.1, read on the forward strand.
AAGTAATCATGCCAACAAATAGAAGGGCATTTAAGATTAATTTTTTCATGGGTAAATCTCCTTGATGTAAGTTACATATACGCAATAGGTTGTTATTTGCAACATATATACAGATCAGTATACAATTTAAAATAACACACAAGTGAAGTAATTGCTGATACAGCGAACAATTAATATGGTCAGAAAAAGTATCGAAGAAATAGGGTGAATACTGTAGGGTCGGTTTGACCTTGTCAGTGATGACGAATCTATAAATTATCATCAGCTTGATATTAAGTTTTAGGCGGAGCGTATATGTTGCGACTAGTTAGGTTTGGTTTGCATAACAAGTTGTTTGAATATGCTTAACAGGGTTGGTTATCCATTTTTTACGATTCTTGGTTAAATCATACTAAAAACGTTACACCGTGAGGGGTTCCATTAAATAGAAGTGCAGTTTCAGTTTTGAAAGATCAGGTTGGGAAACACACTAGATTTTGTTTTAGTTATACCGGTAAGCAGATTCGATTTTACTACTCGAAATAATGTGATTGAATTGTCACAATTTAGTCACAGTCACCAAGAAAAAAGGGCTTAGCAGTTAAGCTAACCCCTTATAAATACTGCTGGCCGGGGACAGAATAGAATTGCCGACGCGGAATTTCAATTCGCAGTTCATAAAAAAACGACCCAGAGATTTCTCCCTAAGTCGTCTTTAATTGGTGGCCCCTCTGTGAGTCGAACACAGTACCAACGGATTCTGGTTTGTGACGGTTTCCCGCCTCCCTGGACTATGCCTTCACCATAACAACCATTACGATTGCTTTAGGTGGGTGCCGTCTAGTCTCTACACTTTCAACAAACATTTCTATTTGAAGCTTAGCTCGGCATTGCCTTGTGCATCGCTGCCGTCAGGTTTCACCGAATTTGACACCATCCCATATACAGTTTCCACGTATATGGCACATCTACATATGAGTCCGCTGCTCTAACCAAGCATGAGCTAAGGGGCCGTAACTTTTTATTTATCACGTAAAAGCTGCTTACGCTTATTAATTTTTCTTTTCTTACCGAACTGCGCTATAAGCCTTTATTTTACTCGGTCTTAGCCAATGCTCCTAGTTAGAATTTCGGATTATGAGTCCGCTGCTCTAACC
>DIZU01000097.1:4698-7122 GCA_002429455.1 Methylotenera sp. UBA6020
AGTCCGCTGCTCTAACCAAGCATGAGCTAGGGGCCAAAACCTTTAAGTGGATTATTTAAAAACAATAATCCATTAATCTTGACCTGTTTCCAGAAAGCTCCGTAAGCGCTCTGAGCGAGTCGGATGACGTAATTTCCGCAATGCTTTCGCTTCAATTTGACGAATACGCTCACGCGTTACATCAAACTGTTTACCTACCTCTTCTAACGTATGGTCAGTATTCATTTCAATACCAAAGCGCATACGCAGTACTTTTGCTTCACGTGGTGTGAGTGATTCTAGCACTTCACTGGTCGCATCACGTAAGCTGGCATATACCGCTGCATCTATTGGCGCTAAAGTTGTGCTGTCTTCAATAAAGTCACCCAGATGTGAATCTTCATCATCCCCAATCGGCGTTTCCATCGAGATAGGCTCTTTACTGATTTTTAAGATTTTACGAATCTTATCTTCAGGCATTTCCATTTTTTCTGCCAACAACGCTGGGTCTGGCTCTACGCCAGTTTCTTGCAGAATCTGACGGCTGATACGATTCATTTTGTTAATCGTTTCAATCATATGCACAGGAATACGAATGGTACGTGCCTGGTCGGCAATAGAACGGGTAATTGCCTGACGAATCCACCAAGTTGCATAGGTTGAGAACTTGAAACCACGGCGATATTCAAATTTATCAACCGCTTTCATCAGGCCAATATTGCCTTCTTGAATCAGATCCAAAAATTGCAATCCGCGGTTAGTGTATTTTTTAGCGATAGAAATCACCAAACGCAAGTTCGCTTCAATCATCTCACGCTTAGCACGACGTGCTCGCGCTTCGCCGGTAGACATTTGCTTATTGATTTCTTTAAGCTCTTTGATTGGAATGCCGACTTTAATTTCCAAATCAATCAAGCGTTGTTGCTGATCTAAAACAGAGTGGTTATAACGAATCAGTTTTTCTACGTAGGGTTTATCGGCTTTTAATTCTTCCGCGAACCAGTTCAGATTGCTTTCATTGCCTGGAAACGACTTAATGAAATGCAAACGAGGCATGCCCGATTTTTCAACGCAAAAATCCAATACCTTACGCTCATGACCGCGTACTGTTTCAACCAAATCACGTACTTGGTCACAGAGGCCTTCTACTTGTTTTGCTGAAAACCTAAAGGCGGTCAGTTCTTCAAGAATCTCTGCCAGAAGTTTTTGATACTCGGCATCTTGAGAACCCTTTTCGGCTAAAATGACCGTCATTTTTTGATGGGCAGCGCGCACGATAGCGAAACGTCTGAGCACTTCTTCTTTCAGCTTAGCTAAAGCCTCGGCTGAAATGGCTGCCGCTTTTGCGCCATCTTCATCGTCGTCTTCATCTTCTTCAGCTTCAGGCTCATCCTCTTCAGCGGCTTCCACTGTCATGGAATCATCCAAGCCAATATCAGCATCAATTAGGCCATCGACCAAATCATCGACACTTAACTCATCTTTTTCAACTTTATCAACCATCGCCAGCAAAGCGGCAATGGTGGTAGGGCATGCGGCAATTGCCTGCACCATGTGTTTAAGACCATCTTCAATGCGGCGCGCAATTTCAATTTCACTTTCACGCGTAAGCAAATCAACCGTACCCATCTCGCGCATATACATACGCACAGGATCGGTGGTACGACCGAACTCTGAGTCTACTGTGGCAAGCGCTTGCTCCGCTTCTTCTACCGCATCTTCATCCGTCACCGCTGGTGGCGAGTCTGACATTAACAACACTTCAGCATCAGGCGCTTCTTCATACACCTGAATACCCATATCGTTAATCATACCGATGATGCCATCGATTTGCTCGGAACCTTGCACGTCATCCGGGAGATGATCGTTGATTTCTGCGTAAGTTAAGTAGCCACGCTCTTTACCCAGCACAATCAGCGTTTTGAGGCGCGAACGGCGTTCCTCAGCATTAGCCTCTTGCAGCTCTGGACTGACGAACTCCATATTCTTTTTTTCAGCTAATTGATCGCTTTTCTTTGGTCTTGCCATGGCTTACCTCTAAATTTATGCATTCATCATGTTAGGGCATACCTTTGCACATGATGAATATGATTCCCGTAACCCTCAATTATACCAGAATTAAGCCCTATTTTGACTGGGCTTATTACCTAAACTTTTAAGTAATGTTCTCTCGTTTTCAGTTAATGTACTTAAGGGCTTTTCACTAACTTGCGCTAACAACACACCTTCTTTTTTTTGCGCATAAGCATCTTGCAACTGCCGCCTTGCACCTGCAAGCTCCTGCGCCAAATCAAGTGTTTCATCTAGCACATTTAACTCGCGCTCTAACTCACGCAGTACTTTTGCATCCACTTTACGTTCAAGCTCACGCATAATCACTACAGGCTTAGAATGTGGATGATGCAAGCAAGTTTCAATAGTCTGCTGCAATAATATATCTTCATC
>DIZU01000097.1:7282-8144 GCA_002429455.1 Methylotenera sp. UBA6020
GGATCATGCTCTTTAGGCAAGAATAAGAACGAAAGTTTCACTCCATCCGTCAACGCAGGTAACGCATTGATGGCCGCGCGCCAAGCTGCCGTGCGTCCGGCATTATCACCGTCAAAACAGAATACGATTTCATCGGCCTGACGTATGAGTTTAGTGATGTGATATGGCGTGGTAGCCGTACCCAAGGCCGCTACAGCATAGTCAATACCATATTGCGCTAGCGCCACCACATCCATATAGCCTTCGACCACCAAAACACGGCCCGCATCGCGTATCGCACGGCGCGCTAAAAATAAACCATAAAGCTCATGGCCTTTTTGAAACAGCGGCGTTTCGGGCGAATTGTAATATTTGGGTATATCTTCCGGGTTAATCACGCGTCCGCCAAAGCCAATTACTTGGCCTTTTTGATCATGAATCGGGAACATGATGCGGTCACGAAACCGGTCATAACGGCGGCCCTGCTCATTCTCTACCACTAGGCCAGCCGTGCTTAAGGCCTCGCTCTCGTAATGCGGAAAAACGCTTTGTAAATTTTGCCAGCCCGCGGGGGCATAGCCAATTTGAAATTTAGCGGCCACTTGCCCACTTAGGCCACGGCCTTTCAGGTAGTCGATCGCACGTGGTGACTTTTTAAGCTCAGTCTTATAAAAATTAGCAGCCTGTTGTAGCGCTTCCTGCAAACCAACCACCACTTTTTGCACAGGCTTGTCAGGGTCATGCGCTTCTTGCGGCACAATCATACCCGTCATTTTGGCAAGGTCATGAATGGCCTCAACAAAGCTTAAGCCTTGATACTCCATGACAAAACCAATGGCCGTACCATGCGCACCACAACCAAAACAATGATAAAACTGCTTGG
>DIZU01000097.1:8242-8701 GCA_002429455.1 Methylotenera sp. UBA6020
AAAACAATGATAAAACTGCTTGGCAGGACTTACGGTAAAACTGGGAGATTTTTCATTATGAAACGGACAGCAGGCGGAATAGTTAGCGCCCGCTTTTTTAAGCGGGACACTTTTATCAACCACATCGACGATATCAACGCGGTTGAGGAGTTCTTGTATGAAGCTTTCTGGAATCAAAATATGTTGCTCTGCAATTCAATTTTTGTCGTAACCAATCTTTACCGCAACATAGCATTGCGCAATAAAATCTGTTGCTTACATACCTAACTCGTATGTGGCGTAAAAAATTATATTCCACGCTCTGCCTAACTTGATATCTAGCTTAACACTTTGAATATAAAAAACATATTTTTAAAATACTTCGTTAATTTTAACTTAATTTAGAGAATAAAAAATGAGCTTATCGCTCCTTTAATATTTTGCTACGACAGATTTTTAGTTATTTTAAGTATTGCTACC
>DIZU01000060.1:0-2582 GCA_002429455.1 Methylotenera sp. UBA6020
CTAGGCGATGCACACATTTATATGAATCATTTAGATCAGGTCAACGAGCAGTTGTCACGTACACCTAAAGCGCTGCCTACGATGCACATCAATTCAGCCGTGCATGATATTTTCAGTTTCAAGTTTGCAGATTTTACACTGGAAAATTACGAGCCATATCCGGCCATCACGGCGCCAGTCGCCGTATGATGACAAGCAATCTTTCTGTCATTGTTGCGGTCGCGAAAAATGGTGTCATCGGTTTTAACAATACCTTGCCTTGGCATCTGCCTGAAGATCTTAAGCATTTTCGCGCGCTGACCACCGGTCATCATATTATTATGGGTCGTAAAACTTATGAGTCGCTGGGGCGCTTGTTGCCAGGGCGCACCACCGTTATTGTGACTCGCAATGATGATTACAAGGTAGAGGGTGCGCTGATTGCAAACTCATTACCAGCGGCAATTGCATTATGCCAAAATGATGATGAAGCTTTTTTGATTGGTGGGGCGGAACTTTATCAAGACGGGTTGAGGCTTGCCGAGAAACTTTATGTTACCGAGATTGCTTTAACCGTTGTTGGCGATGCATTCTTTCCGCAGGTTGATGAGGCCCAATGGCAAGAAATCTCACGTGAAGCACATACTTCAGCGCAAGGTTTACTATTCAGCTACGTGACTTATAGTCGAGTCACGGGTAAATAAACGGTAGTAGAGCACCAACAAGCATAGCCATTCTGCCTTACTGCAAAGTTTCTTGAAGGCTATGCTTTGTCCTGTTTATTACTGTTCTACACAATCCACATAATACACAGCCTTGCCATCGACGATTTGTTTTACCAGGCCGTGGTTATCTGTTTCAAAGCCAGGAAATTTTTCATTGAATTCGCGTGCGAATTTTAGGTAATTGACAATGATTTTATTGAATTGCTCCCCCGGGATCAACAGCGGAATACCTGGCGGGTAGGGCGTCAATAATACCGCAGTAATGCGGCCTTCCAAGTCATCAATCGGCACACGGTCAATTTTTCGGTGCGCCATTTTGGCAAATGCATCGGTTGGTTTCATGGCTGGAACCATGTCTGACAAATACATCTCAGTCGTTAAACGCGCGACATCATTGGTTTTATACACTTCATGAATTTGTTTGCATAAATCGCGTAAGCCCACTTTTTCGTAGCGTGGTTGTTTTTGCACAAATTCTGGCAATACTTTCCAAAGTGGCTGGTTCTTGTCGTAATCATCCTTGAATTGTTGCAGAGCCGCTACCATAGTATTCCAGCGACCTTTGGTGATGCCGATGGTGAACATGATGAAGAATGAATATAGCCCAGTTTTTTCAACAATCACGCCGTGTTCAGCTAGATACTTGGTCACAATGGCAGCAGGGATGCCAAATTGATCAGAGAAATCCCCTTTAATATCTAAACCCGGCGTAATGATAGTTGCCTTAATCGGGTCTAGCATATTGAAGTTTTCAGCCAAATTACCGAAGCCATGCCAAGACTCATTGGCTTTTAACATCCAGGCATCGCGCTCTTCGAGACCTTCTTCAGATAAATCATCCGGTCCCCAAACTTTGAACCACCAATCGGTGCCCCACTCTACATCCACTTTACGCATCGCACGGCGGAAATCCAAGGCTTCCATCAGGCTTTCTTCAACCAATGCTGTACCACCCGGCGCTTCCATCATTGCCGCTGCTACATCAATACTCGCTATGATGGAATATTGTGGGCTGGTGGAGGTGTGCATCAAATAGGCCTCATTGAATATATCGCGGTCTAGTTGATTGTTCTCGGCATTCTGCACTAAAATTTGGCTCGCTTGGCTCAAACCTGCCAGCAGCTTGTGGGTAGATTGAGTAGAGAATACCATGCTCTCTTTGCAGCGTGGACGATCTTCGCCTATTGCATGATAATCGCCGTAAAAGTCGTGGAAAGTGGCATGCGGTAACCAAGCTTCGTCGAAATGCAAAGTATCAATTTTGCCATCCAACATCTCTTTAATTTCTTCTACGTTATACAACACACCATCGTAGGTTGACTGGGTGATGGTCAGCACGCGTGGTTTAACATTTTTATCGGTAGCAAACGGGTTGCGGTCGATTTTCTTTTGAATGTTTTCCCAAGCAAACTCACTTTTAGGAATTGGCCCAATAATACCGAAATGGTTGCGGGTTGGCATCAAGAACACAGGAATGGCGCCGGTCATGATGATGGCGTGTAACACTGACTTATGGCAGTTACGATCTACCACCACCACATCACCTGGTGCTACGGTTGAGTTCCATACAATTTTGTTACTAGTAGACGTGCCATTAGTCACGAAATACAAATGATCACAGTTGTAAATACGCGCGGCATTGCGTTCAGAAGCCGCTACAGGGCCAGTATGGTCTAGCAGTTGGCCTAATTCATCCACTGCATTGCATACGTCCGCACGCAGCATGTTTTCCCCAAAAAACTGGTGGAACATTTGGCCGACCGGGGACTTTAAGAAAGCAACGCCTCCGGAGTGGCCAGGGCAATGCCAAGAGTAAGACCCATCAGCCGCGTAATGCACCAATGCCCGGAAGAAGGGCGGCGGCAGGCTGTCTAAGTA
>DIZU01000060.1:2740-3283 GCA_002429455.1 Methylotenera sp. UBA6020
GCGGCAGGCTGTCTAAGTAAGTACGCGCTTCTCGCAGAATATAGCGTGCAACGAACTCTGGCGTATCTTCATACATATGAATGAAGCCATTGAGTTCACGTAGAATTTCATTAGGAATATGGCGTGAAGTCCGTGTTTCCCCATGCAGAAAAATAGGGATTTCTTCATTGCGATAACGAATTTCATCAACAAACTTGCGTAAGTTTTCTAAAGCTTCTGGCTTTTCTTCAATGAATTCATTATCGTCAATTGATAATATGAATGCAGATGCACGACTTTGTTGTTGCGCAAACGAGGTGAGGTCACCATAACTAGTGACGCCTAACACTTCATAGCCTTCATCTTCAATGGCTTTGGCCAGCACGCGGATGCCCAAGCCGGAGGCGTTTTCAGACCTGAAATCTTCATCAATGATGACTACGGGGAAACGAAATTTCATTCAAATACCTTCACAAATTAATTTTGTGGGCGAATCGCTATGTCGCATACTCGCTCATGTCTTGTCTATCTATTGATATGCCTGCGTCATTTGTTCCGCAGCTT
>DIZU01000142.1 GCA_002429455.1 Methylotenera sp. UBA6020
GACACTTACGGTGCGGATACCGCACGGCTGTTCATGATGTTTGCCGCGCCACCTGAGCAAAGCCTGGAATGGGCTGACAGCGGTGTAGAAGGCGCCAATCGATTTTTACGCAGAGTTTGGAAAGCCGTATATGAACATAAGCATGACCATGTAAGTTCAGGTGGAATTTCAGCCTATACTTCAGGCGAACTCAGTACAGAACTCAAAGCCTTGCGCTTACAATTACACCTTACCATTGAAAAAGTAGCCGATGACTATGGCCGTCGCCATAGCTTTAACACCGCAATTTCATCGGTGATGGAACTCATGAATGCCTTGGCAAAAGTAGAGGGCACCGACGAAACCACGCGCCAGATTCGTCAAGAGGTTTTACAAAATGTTACGTTATTACTCTCGCCGATTGTGCCGCATATTTGCCAAGCGATATGGACAGAACTATGCCCGCAAAGTCATATTTTAGAAGCTGGCTGGCCAGTGGCCGATCAGTCAGCAATGGTGCAAGATACGCTAGAATACGTGATTCAAGTCAACGGTAAGTTACGCGGCAGTATAGTGGTAGCGAAAACTGAAACCAAAGAGTCCTTGGAAAAGTTGGCATTGCAGCAGCCTTGCGTGCAAAAGTACATTGAGGTCAACATGACTGTACGTAAAATCATTGTAGTGCCGAACAAACTCATTAACGTTGTTGTGGGGTAAACCATGCAAAACTATCGCTTAAACATGTTGCAACGCACAGGCTTAATTGCCGCGTTGTTATTCACTCTGGCACTTTCTGCATGTGGCTTTCAATTGCGCGGCGCCGCTGATTTGTCTTTCAAAACGTTGTATATTCAAGGTGGTAAGCTAACCATTTTACGAGAACTAAAACAATCATTGAAAGCCAACGGCATTCAGATCGTTGATGAGACCGAAGGCGCTGAGTTATTTCTTGAGCTGATCAATGAAACTTATGAGAAACGCATTCTGTCTTTAAGCGGTAAAGGTGTAGTCCGTGAATTTGAACTCAACTACCGTGTCAATTTCAGAACGCGTGAGCCTGCCAGCCCAACGTGGAGCCAGGTACAATCTGTGCAATCACGCCGTGACTTCTCATACAACGACAATGCATTACTTGGTAAAGCTGGTGAAGAAGAAATGTTGAATAATGACATGCGTAAAGATGCAGTACGTGAAGTTTTGCGCCGTTTAACTGCAATCAAGCCTACGGCTAAGTCGCCGGTCTGATCATCTAACTTATGCGCTTAGCTCAAGCACAACTTGAAACGCATCTCAAACAAGGCTTACAGCCACTTTACGTATTGGTAGGCGATGAACCGCTTGCCCAGCGTGAAAGCCTGGATGCGATCCGTACTGCTGCACGTACACAAGGTTTTGATGAGCGGACAAGCTTAATTGTTGAGCGCCACTTTAACTGGCAACAAATCCAAACCTACGGCCAGTCAATTTCGCTATTTGCCAGCCGTCGGTTATTAGAAATCAACATTCCATCGGGCAAGCCAGGCCTTGATGGCGGCAAAGCCCTGCAAGCCTTAGCCAGTAAAACAATACCGGACACCAGTGTGGTCATTATTCTGCCTACACTAGAACGTGATTCTAAAAGTAGTGCCTGGTTTACTGCACTTGAAAAACAAGCAGTGACCATCACCTTAAATGAAATCGAGGCAGCCAGTTTGCCACAATGGATCGCCAATCGGCTCGCACAGCAAGGCCAGCATACCAGTGCACAAACGCTGGATTTTTTGGCACATCAAGTAGAAGGTAATTTGCTCGCCGCCAATCAGGAAGTACAGAAATTAGGCTTGCTATACCCGCAAGGTGAGCTAGCAGATGCGACGGTGCGTGAGGCAGTGCTGAATGTGTCACGTTACGATGCGTTTCAATTAGGTGAAGCAGTACTGGCCGGCGACACCGCACGCACCGTACGTATTTTGCAAGGCCTGCAAGATGAAGGTGAACAGGCGGTTGCCGTGATGAACCCGCTAATGTGGGTGTTACGCCCCTTGGTACGTATTAAGCAAGCCGAAATGCGCGGTGAAAATGTGATGAATGCCATGACCAACGCACGCATTTATGGCGATAAGCAACCATTGGTGAAACGTGCGCTGGCAAGATTAAGCTTACGTCAGCTTGAAGCTGCATTGCAAAAATTGGCTGATATTGATAGAACAGCCAAAGGCGTTCTATTAGGCGATGCCTGGCTTGAAATTTCCAGGCTTTGTTTTGGGCTTGCGCGGGTGCGCGGTCGCTAACGCATAACTCACAGAAAAAAGTATAATGTTTATGGGCGTCTCTAAAAATTAAAGTTACTAAGTCAGGCAAGGCGCGAACCAAAAATTTCGACGCCGCATATATTTGATATGTAAGGAGTAATTTTTTGTGAGTAACGCAGCATGACGACGGAAATTGAATTTTTAGAGGTGCCCTTATGAACATTAAACAATACATGCAAAACGTCGGTATAGCCGCTAGAGCTGCTTCGCGGCTTATGGCAAGTGCGGATACCGACACTAAAAACCTGGCGCTCACGCACATTGCAACGGCAATCTTGCGTGAAAAAGCAGCACTGCTGGCAGCCAATAAACTAGATTTAGACGCTGCTCGTGCTAATGGCTTGGATTATGCCATGCTCGACAGGCTCACCATCACCGAAAAATCCATTAACACCATGGCAGAAGGCTTGACGCAAATTGCTAATCTAGCCGACCCTATTGGTGAAATGACTGATTTCAAATATCGGCCTAGCGGCATTCAAATTGGCAAAATGCGCGTCCCGCTGGGCGTCATCGGTATCATTTATGAAGCGCGGCCTAATGTTACGGTAGATGCGGCCGGGCTTTGTATCAAGTCTGGCAATGCAACTATTTTGCGTGGTGGCAGTGAGGCAATACATTGCAATCAAGCACTGGCAAAACTCGTGCATGAAGGCCTGCAAGCCGCTGGCTTGCCAACCACGGCCATTCAGGTAATTGAAACGACGGATCGTGCCGCAGTAGGTGAACTCATCACCATGAAGGAGTATGTGGATGTCATTGTGCCACGTGGCGGCAAGGGCTTGATTGAGCGCATCTCAAACGATGCGCGCATCCCTGTCATCAAGCATTTGGATGGCAACTGCCATGTGTACGTGGATGATGATGCTGATTTGGATAAAGCCCTGCGCATTGTAGAAAACAGCAAAACGCAACGACTAGGCACCTGCAACACCGCAGAATCATTAGTAATTGCCCGCTCTGTCGCGCAAACAATGTTGCCAAAACTGGCAGATATGCTGATCTCTCATGGCATTGAAATTCGTGGTTGTGCAGAAACCTGTGCGCTAGTAAAGCAAGCCATACCAGCCACTGAAGAAGATTTTTACACCGAGTACTTGGCTGCAATCATCTCATGCAAAGTAGTCAGTGGTTTGGATGAAGCCATTGCGCATATCAACCAACACTCGTCTCAGCACACCGAAGCGATCGTGACTGAAAACTACACCAAAGCGCGTCGCTTTTTACGTGAAGTAGACTCCAGCAGCGTCATGGTGAACGCCTCAACGCGCTTTGCAGATGGCTTTGAATACGGCTTAGGTGCCGAAATTGGAATTTCTACCGACAAGTTACATGCCCGTGGACCAGTAGGCTTAGAAGGCTTAACATCACTTAAATATGTGGTGTTGGGCGATGGCCACGTAAGAGCCTAGTTGGTGAATATGCGTTGGTAATGATCAAGGCCGTACCTGCTCTATGATGACCCAACCTGTCATCGCCCTGCTGGGCGGCACCTTCAACCCGATTCATTTGGGGCATTTACGCATGGCGCAAGAACTGGTCGAGTCACTGCAACTGAGTGAGGTGCGTTTTATACCCGCAGCGAATCCGCCACACAAACCGGCTCCTGATGTAGGCGCTGAGCAGCGCGCCGCGATGGTGCGTTTAGCTATTGCGGATAATCCGGTTTTCACCTTCGATGACCGTGAGTTACATAGAACAGGTGCGTCTTACACAATAGATACACTGCAAAGCCTGCGCGAAGAGATGGGCGAAAAGGTAAGTTTAATTTTGTTAATGGGAAGTGACGCATTTACGAAATTCGACACCTGGCATCGTTGGCAGGAAATCATTCAGCTATGCCATATCGCGCTAGTACAAAGGCCGCTCACGGCCGATGAGCATGCGCCTGATGTAGATCATAATTTACCAAAATCATTAGGGACTTTTCTACATAACCACTACACCGATCATGGTGATGACTTACATAGCGCCCCTGCAGGGTTTGTAACCATGCACCACATCACCGCGCTGGACATCTCGTCTACAGAGATCCGCAACACGTTTCAACAAAAGCGCTCCGCACGCTACTTAATGCCGGATAGCGTCATTGATTATATTCAGGCTCACCAACTCTACGATATATAAGAAAGCAGTTTGTGTTTAAACGAAATCTATCCAGAAATCTTTCAGTCTTATTGCTGGTTACACTTCTGACCTCTGCATGTGGCATCAATCCCGTCACTAAAAAAAGAGAGTTCCAAGTCGTTTCAGAATCGCAAGAAATCTCCATCGGCAACCAGAATTATGCGCCAGCCCGCCAATCCCAAGGCGGCGATTATATTATTGACCCTGAACTGACCGCTTATGTGCAAAGCGTAGGCAATAAACTGGCAGCTGTGTCTGATCGCAAACTGCCTTACGAGTTTATCATACTGAATGACTCAGTGCCCAACGCATGGGCCATGCCTGGCGGTAAGATTGCCTTTAATCGCGGCTTACTTTACGAACTCAATAGTGAGGCCGAACTCGCCGCCGTAATGGGTCACGAGATGGTACATGCCGCGGCCAGACACGGTGCCAAGAGCATGGAACGCGGCATGTTAATGCAAGGCGCAATGGTTGCGGTTGGCATGGCCACACAAGACAACAATTATGCCAATTTAATTGTCGGCGGCGCGCAGCTTGGCAGTCAATTAGCCACCAGTAAATACGGGCGCGATGCCGAGAGTGAAGCGGATTTGTATGGCATGCAATACATGAAAAAGGCCGGCTACGACCCAGCATCCGCCGTGACGCTACAAGAAACCTTTGTACGCTTGAGTGCTGACCGTAGCAGTAACTTTATTCAAGGTTTATTTGCCAGCCATCCGCCTTCTGAAATCCGTGTAGCGGCGAACAAAGCTACGCTAGCACAGATAGGTGCGGGCGGCGATTGGGGCAAAGAAATCTATGCACAAAAAGTGGCTAAGCTAAAATCGACACAAGCGGCTTATAAAGCCTACGACGAAGGTGTAAAAGCCCTCAGTGAGAAGAATATAGCGAGAGCCACTACACTGGCTAAGCAAGCAATCGCGGGCGAACCACGCGAAGCCCGCTTTCAGGAGTTGTTAGGTGACATCGCGTTATCGCAGAAAAAACCTGCTGAGGCATTAAGTTATTATGATAAAGCGATTCAAATGCAGCCGGATTACTTCAAGCCACATGTGCAAGCCGGCATTGCCTTATTTGATATGGGTCGCAAAGCTGAGGCTGAAAAATACCTGAACAAAAGTAATGCCCTGTTACCAACGGCACCTAGTCATTATTTACTCGGGAAAATTGCTGAAGAACATGGTGATTTAACCAATGCGCTCAAAAATTACCAAGTCGCGGCTGATTCCAATTCTGAGATCGGCAAGCAATCTACCGCAGAATATGTACGTTTAGATTTACCGGAACACCCCGCAAAATACCTCCAAGCGGCACCACAAACCGATGGCAATGGCAATTTATACGCCGTGGTGCAAAACCCTACCCTATTGGCCGTTGAGCATGTGCGGGTCAGTGTTGTGCAATACGATGCCCAAACAGGTCGTGCAATCGCGCAAAGCCAGCCTATGCCTATTTCATTTCGCATACCGCCAAATAAACGTGGGCAAGTTGCAGTAGACGGCGTACGGCTCAAAACGCAGCAGGAATTACGGCTTTATAAAGTGGTGGTGGAAGCAGCCGAGCTGGCGAGATAAGTTATATTCACTAGTGAGCTTGTTGGGCTTCACTTGACCACTACACACAATCATTCAGCCCAATCTACACACAGATACTACTTGGCTGAAGCATAATCATTTGGGTATCTAATTGGTTGTTGGACAATGATTTTCCGTTACCCCCTTTATGGCAGTGCTCTTCTTAATTCTTGGCTTGGCACTTATATTTGGTGCGACATGGTTATTGGACAGTGAATTATTTACGCTAATATGTATAGGCTATCTTAAACTGATACTCCCGAGAAATATTACGCCCTTAATCAAGCCTAGGTTTTCTAATTGAAACGCAATCATTCACTTGCCTCCCGTACACTACGCCTTGCCATATTACGCATTGGGCTGGTGTCGATTTGTGCAAGCGCAATCTCTTACTTCCTCAATCACTCCACGATTGAGGATGCGGTTCGCAAGCAACTACTGCTGTCCACCGAGCAAACCATACAACGCGAATCCTTACCGTTCCGTGAGATACAAGAGCTTGAGCGGAATTTTCTCGATGAATTCAGGGCAATAGACACCGACCCGCACAGCAGATCGGGGCTAGTTAAGGATTTCGACCAGATTTTTTATCGCCATACGGATAGCTCTTATACCCAGCGTCCCGGACTGTTTGAGGGCGATGCACTACCCGACGGACGCCGGTTTGGCGGAATGTCAGCCACCTACGCTCCCGATATCTCACCTAACGATGACATCAAGGCTCGCTTCACGCTGTCCTATATTTTGTCGCACAAATACGGATCCACCGCCAAGGGCCGTTTATTCAATTTCTACGGTGTGGTTCCCGAAAAAGGCTTCCCCATCTACCAAGCTGCGGATATCGCCAAAGCATTTACCTATACTGGCCCGGAGGCGCTCAAGCTCGACACCTACGAATTTTATTCCCATGGGTTCAGCTCGCCCAACAACAACACCTTTTTTACCCGAATGTATTGGGATTATTCCAACAACGCCTGGATGACGACCGTTGCCACCCCAGATATTGCCGACGCCTCGGGCAAGCATCGCATTTTGGCATGTGTCGACGTCCTTCTGGACGAACTCATGCGGCGTATAGCCCACCCGGCCATCCAAGGCGCTTACAGTACGCTCTTTCTGGACGATGGCGAGGGCACGCTGATTTATCACCCCAATTTTATGGATGCGATCAAAAAGAGCGAAGGCCATGCCTCGATCAGATCGCTCAAGATCAAGAACGACTATCCACTACTCGCTGCCAGCGCCACCCTATCTCCCGGCAAGGTTGTACTGGTCGACATGAAGGATGACATCATTGCCGTTGGTCGCATTCCAGAAACACCCGGCGTGCTGACCATCCACTATCCAAGAGCGCTCATGCAACCAGCGATTCTGCAAAACCTTGCGATTGTCATCGCATTGGGCATTCTCACACTGCTGGTCGAAATCTTCATCATTCGCTCCATTCTTCAAAATCAAGTTGCTATCCCGCTTTCGCACTTGATCCGCGCTACACGGCTGGTCGGGTCATCCAAAGAGCGCCTGAATGCCAGCGACCTGCCAACGCAATCCCAGGACGAAATCGGCGAGCTTGCACGCGATTTTTCCCACATGGCGGAACGTGTGCAAGACGCGCATGAACAATTGGCGATTAAAGTTCAGGAGCGTACCGTAGCGCTTGAGGAAGCCAACCAGAAGCTAATGACATTAAGCGTGACCGACGAACTGACCGGCATCGCCAATCGCCGCCGCTTCGATGAAGCGTTGGCAAGCGAGTGGCGACGCGCCCAGCGCACAGGCAGTTATTTGATGCTGGCAATGATTGATGTGGACTGGTTCAAGAAGTACAACGACCACTACGGACACCAAGCCGGGGACGACTGCCTGCGGAATATCGCACAGACGATTGCAGCTCACACCAACCGCGCCGGTGACTTGGTTGCGCGCTATGGCGGCGAGGAATTTGGGCTAATCATCACGACGATTAGCGCTGAGAATGCCTTAGCTTTCGCCCAGATGCTTTGCGAAACATTAGAAAAAATCAATTTGCCGCACGCCATGTCGCCGCTTGGACATGTCACGGTTAGCATAGGCGTAGCTTGCACCGTCCATGGGGAGCACGAATCGGCAGAAGACCTGTTAAGAACAGCAGATGAAGCGCTTTACTCCGCTAAGGAACAAGGGCGCAATCAAGCCATGCTGTACGCTACACCAAGCGAACTGATCAACGGTGATGGGGATCACATCACTAGTAGATAGGCAAGCATGCGCAACAATATTTAAAAGTTAAATTTAAGCAAGCTATAAGAGCCAGTAAATTACGGGTTATAGAGTGATTACAACTTAGGCATAAAAACTTAGGTGTAAATTAGTGTAGAAACTTGCAGCTTATGGGGAGTAGTTAGTTTTTGCTTTAGCATGAAGACCCATACTACAACTAGAAATTGAGTGTGGTAGCAAAGTTCACGGTTTCCTGCCAACGCACCACACTTAAGCACGGCGCCACAATGCGCTGTTGTAAGCTGCTTAAATTTTCCTCAAACATCGGCATATTGGGGTCAATTTGATTGGCAACCCAACCAGTAAGTTTTAAGCCACGCGCTTCGATCGCCTCTACCGTGAGTAGTGCATGGTTAAGACAACCCAGCCGCATGCCCACCACTAAAATAATGGGGATATTAAGCCGTAAGGCTAAGTCGGCGAGCGTTTGCGTTTGATTGATAGGCACAAAAAAACCACCGGCACCTTCAACAATCACCACCTCTGCCAAAGCCATAAGCTGCTGATAAGCCTGTGTGATGGCATCTAGAGTCATTGCAATACCTGCTTGCTCGGCAGCAATATGCGGTGCAATAGCCGGCGCAAAACAGTATGGGTTAATTACATCTAACGGGGCTTTTACATTGCCAGCATTACTTAACGCAAGCACGTCTTCGTTAATCTGTGCATCTAGCCATTCACCCTGCAGACCCAACTCGCAGCCAGCTGCAATCGGCTTCATGCCTACGGCTTTTAAGCCGGCACGTACAAAATGTTGCAGCAAAGCACTGGCAATATAGGTTTTACCGACATTGGTATCAGTGCCGACAACAAAGTATGACCTGACTTGTGCTTGAGCCATCAGTGTCAGTTATTTATTTCTAGGCCGAAAGGTGACTGGAGAGACACCATCGTCAAAAACGGGCTTATCTTTGCCGCGCCAAGCATGGCCGTAGACCACCTCAAATGTCGCTGGCAACTTGCCGCCATCCGATTTTGCGCCTAAACGAAACTGCTCATAATTTTCTTCTAATTTTGTAAAAAAGCCACGCCCTTGCAGACCACGCGCACGGCCATCTGTGGCGTTATGTGCACCAATGCTTTTGAGGTCACGCATGACACCTTTTACATCATCGTAAGTCAGCGTAAACCGCTCCACGTCTAATACTGGGGCACTAAAACCAGCGCGTACTAAGGCATCGCCGATGTCATGCATATCTATAAAGCGGTTTACACTGGTATGGCTGCCCTCATCCGAGGTTTTCTGGCTGGTAGCAACCCTTAATTCTTTTAAGGTATCGGGCCCAAAGGTGCTAAACATCAGCAACCCTTCTGGTTGCAACACGCGGTGAAACTCCTGCAAAGCCGCATCCAAATCATTGCACCATTGAATCGCCAAATTAGACCAAATCAAACCCGCACTTGCATTAGCCAAAGGTAAAGATTCAATATCTGCGCACAATAGACTTTGCTTGGCACCGCCAAACAGGGTTTTGAAATGCCTTAAAAAATCAACATTAGCGCCAGTGCTACGTGTTTTCTGCAACATAGGCAATGCAAAATCCAGCGACACAACCTGCGATTTTTTGAAACGCTTTTGCAAGGCATGGCTAGCAGCACCAGTGCCACAGCCTGCATCCAGTATCACTTGTGGGTTTATTTTCACCAAATCTAAACGACTCAGCATTTCTTCGCGCACTTGCTTTTGTAATACGGCAGCAGCATCATAAGTATCTGCGGCGCGCCCGAACGAAGCGCGCGCCCGTACTTTATCAATGCGATAAATATCGTCTATCATGATGATTGATACTCGTCGTTATGCCGCAACTGGTTCTAAAAACTGAACCAGCGCGTCAATAAACTGTTCTTGATGAGATAAGAATGGGGCGTGAGAGGCGCCTGCCATTACCCGCAGATAGCCTATCGGTAGATTTTGCATCATCCAATGCGCGGCCTGCACGGGCGCTAGCGTATCGCGATCACCATGAATGAGCAGTGTCGGTTTTCTTAAATGCTCAACCTCGACACGCAAGTCGGTATCCAACAATATATTCAAGGCTTGTTGTAAAGTCTGCGCAGTTGGTACCGGACGCTCCGCAAATTTCTTACGTAACAACTTCACTGTGCCTCTGGCATCCTTCGCACCCATGCATTGCAGGGTTAAAAACTGCGTCATCGTTTTGTGATAGTCAGCATTCACATTGGCAGCAAAGCTGCTAAATGTGTCTGCTGCGATGCCGACATCCCAATCGTTTGGGCTATCAATATTTTTTAGACTATTACCATTCTTTTTATTTACAAAACATGGCGTAGCCCCTACTAATACCAGCCTACGAACCATATCCGGACGATCTAACGCGATTCGCATCGCCACTTGCGCACCCAAAGACCAGCCAACCATATCGGCATTAGCCGGTAACATTTCGGCAATTTTTTCTGCCATGGCATGTAAGTGAAACGGCTCAATCGGCCGACTTAAGCCCATGCCGGGCAAGTCTACCAAATGCAGGGTAAATAATTTACTGAGATTTTTAACCAGCGGCTGCCAAACTGCGCCACTCATACCCCAGCCATGCAACAGCACCAGGTTAGGGCCCGTGCCGGTAGATTCAATGTAGAGATTGGCCGGGATGATGTTCATAACACCGTTTCGGCTTGATGAATTGCTGCAATCAACGCCTTAATATCGTCTAAAGAATGTGCTGCCGAGAGCGATATACGGAGTCTGGCGGTATTCACAGGTACTGTGGGCGGCCGGATTGCCGGCACCAAAATGCCACAGGTTTGCAAGTACTCACCTAATGCCAGGGCTTCATGATTGCCGCCAACGACTAAAGGTTGTATTGTGGTTTCTGATGGCATTAGCTGCCACTTTTTACAATGCAGATTATTTTTTAAGTACTCAATTAAAGACCGTAAATGCGCACGTAGATCATCGCCCTGTTCAATCAAACTGACTGATGCGGCTAACGTGGCTGACAGCGCTGGTGGTGCTGGCGTTGAATAGACATAACTTTTCGCAGCTTGAATTAAATAGTCAATCACAACTTTCTCACCCGCCACAAAGGCGCCTGCAACACCCGCTGCCTTGCCTAGCGTGGCCATCATGATAACGCGCGGCGACTTAATCTTGAAATGGCTCAGACTTCCTTTGCCATGCTCACCCAACACACCAAATCCGTGTGCATCATCCATATAAAGATAAGCGTCATACTTTTCGCAAAGTGCAAGATATTCAGGGATAGGCGCAATGTCGCCATCCATACTGAATACTGCATCAGCGGCGATCAGCTTGTGTTTCGCAGTACTGGCTTCGAGCAGTTTCTCAAGCGCCGCCACATCGTTATGCGGAAACCGATGAAACTCAGCGTGTGAAAAATACGCGCCATCATTCAGGCAAGCATGATTCAGTTTATCGGCAAATATCGCATCATTACGGCCCATCAGTGCGCCCAGCACGCCGATATTTGCCATGTAGCCCGTAGAAAACAACAGCGCGGCTGGCAGCTCGACAAATTTTGCCAACTGCTTTTCCAGTTCATCATGGTAGCGGTGATGGCCGGTAATCAGATTTGAAGCGCCACTGCCAACCCCTGACTCCTGCGCCGCTTGTTGCATGGCCGCAATCAGTTTCGGGTGATTGGCTAAACCTAAATAATCGTTACTGCAAAACGATAAGAAGTGTTTGTTATTGGCCACAATATGCTCAGCCTGCGGCGAGTCTAACAAGCGCCGTTGACGCAGCAAGCCATCGGTTTTGCGTTTATCTAACGCTAATTGTAAAGATGCCAGCATGATTAGATTTTATTGATACCCAATTTTTCAAATAGCTTTTTATCGGTTGCCGCTTCAGGGTTACCGGTGGTCAGCAATTTTTCACCATAGAAAATACTATTGGCACCGGCAATAAAGCATAGCGCCTGAATGCCTTCATGCATGCTTTGGCGGCCAGCTGACAAGCGTACAAAACTATTTGGCATGGTGATACGCGCCGCCGCAATGGTACGGACAAATTCAATCGGGTCCAATTCTTCTGTGCCGTGTAATGGCGTGCCTTCTACTTGGGTAAGTAAGTTGATAGGCACGCTCTCAGGCGGACGCTCCATATTGGCCAATTGCGCCAACAAGCCTGCGCGCTGATTGCGCGATTCGCCCATGCCGATAATGCCGCCACAACACACGTTAATATCAACACTACGCACGCGGTCCAGGGTTTCAAGTCGATCTTGATAAGTGCGTGTGGTAATAACATCACCATAAAATTCTGGCGCGGTATCCAAATTATGGTTGTAATAATCCAGGCCGGCATCTTTTAACTGCTCAGCCTGACCTTCTTTTAACATGCCCAATGTTGCGCAGGTTTCCAAACCCATGGCCTTTACTTCGGCAATCATTTTCAACACCGGCTCTAAATCCCGCTGTTTTGGCCCGCGCCACGCGGCGCCCATGCAAAAGCGGCTGGCACCATTATCTTTAGCCTCTTGCGCCGCAGCCAACACATCATCCAACTGCATTAACGGTTCACTCTCAACATCGGTATGGTAACGTGCCGCTTGCGGGCAATAGCCGCAATCTTCGGAACAACCGCCGGTTTTAATCGACAGCAGCGTACTCACCTGCACCGCATTCGGGTCAAAGTTCGCGCGATGCACGGTTTGCGCCTGATGCATTAAATCACTGAAAGGCAACTCAAATAATGCGACAATATCTGCAACGCTCCAACGGTTTACTGTGGCGGTATCACACGACTTTGCAAGATTGGCTTTAATATGGCTAGTACTGATGACTGACTCTGATGCTACCGTTGCAGATTTTGTTGCTGATTCAAGCATTTGTCGTTCCTTTTTCTAATGGCTTGCGCGGTTTAGCGTGCGTGTATTAACTTGATTTATAATGGAATTATACCTTGTCAATGAAATATAGCGCAAACTTTGAACATTAGATTAAAATTTAATCAATTGTTTTTAAGCATACTGCCAAGGCAGTCTTGTCTGTTATGCGCAAGCCAAGATGGTGGCGAGCTCGGTCTCTGTAAAGCATGCATAGCAGACCTTCCATGGCACACCGCATCACAATGCCCGCAGTGTAGCTTAAGTTCCAATGGTTTAACCTGTGGGAGCTGCTTAAACTCACCGCCACACTTTGATGCAACACAGGCCTTGTTTACCTATGACTTTCCGATGGATGGTTTGCTACAACATTACAAATATAAAGAAATGCTGCATCTGGCCAATACGTTCGCAACGTTGCTGCATGACAAAAAAATAGCTGATACGCCATCGACCAACAAGATTGATTTGATCATCCCGATGCCTATGCATCACGCACGGCTTAAAGAACGTGGCTTCAATCAGGCCTTGGAAATAGCCAAGATCATCAGCAAAAACGCACAGATTCAGCTGGATTACAGCGCATGCCAACGCACCAAACTCACACCGCCGCAAGCCAGCTTACCACTCAAAGAGCGTATCAAAAACATACGCGGCGTATTTAGCTGCCAGCAGCAATTGCAAGGCCTGAACATCGCCTTAGTGGATGATGTGATGACGACCGGCGCCAGCCTGAATGAGCTGGCAAAAACCCTTAAACAGGCAGGTGCCGTGCATGTGGAATGCTGGGTGATTGCAAGAACGCTACCAAAACTCTTTAATTGAGCTATGTGCACTAGCATTTGATTGGAGCCAGAAATCCGCCCCAGACTGACAAAATAAAAGACGTAGCAGCCGCGAACTTTCGGAACTGCTACGTCTTTAAAATTTAATACCTGTACTCATTAGCGGCAGAACCTGCCTGCCGCCTGAACTAGCGCTTGGGATAGGCTTTAAACTCAACCCCATGCAATGCACTAATTATTTGTTTACAGATTGTTTTAAGCCTGCACCAACAGAAAAGCCAACTTGGTTACTTGCTTTGATTGTAAGTGGCTCACCATTTGCAGGATTGCGGCCTTGACGCTCTGCACGGTGCGCTACTTTGAATTTACCGAAGCCGGTAATATTGACATCGTTGCCATCTGACAACGCATTGGTGATGCCATCTAATACTAAATTGAGCGCGTTATGTGCGTCCACTTTTGATACGTTTGATTTTTCTGCAATTAATTCAACTAAATCTGTCTTACCTAATACTTTTTTTGTAGCGTCAGTCATAGATACTCCCTGTGTGGTTGTGGATAAATATGCTCCTGAAATAGAGCGACCTTTTTTAGGATATTACATTTTTCTTTTACTGGAAAGCAACCATTCAAATTTAATGCCTTTACATTGAAAATATCGGCTTAATACGACCTTAGCCGCGGATAATTGACCCCTTAATTAGGCGCCATTAAGGAACAGCCTTGTCCGAATCTTGTTTTACTTTTTTCAGGAAAGGGCTAATCATATCCATCGGCAGAGGAAACACGACGGTGGTGTTTTTGTCTGCACCGATTACTGTCAGCGTTTCCAGATAGCGTAGCAGGATGGCCTGCGGCTCTTGCGCCAGTATCGCGGCAGCCTGGAATAGCTTTTCCGAAGCCTGCAACTCCCCTTCGGCGTGAATTACTTTAGCACGCCGCTCACGCTCCGCCTCGGCTTGTCTGGCGATTGCCCTTATCATGGATTCGGTCAAGTCGACCTGTTTGATCTCGACGTTGGAAACTTTGATCCCCCACGTATCTGTCTGCGCGTCCAACGCTTGCTGGATATCCAGATTCAGTCGCTCGCGCTCCGAAAGCATCTCATCCAGTAAGTGCTTGCCCAACACTGATCGCAACATCGTCTGTGCCAGCTGACTTGTGGCGTTCAGGAAATCAACCACTTGTATGATGGCTTTTTCTGGATCTACTACGCGAAAATAGACCACTGCGCTGACTTTTACCGATACATTGTCGCGCGAGATCACGTCCTGAGTAGGCACCTCCAATACAACGGTGCGAAGATCAACCCTTACCGCCTGCTGGATGCCGGGAATTAATATCACCAACCCTGGCCCCTTCACCCGCCAGAAGCGTCCCAGCGTAAAAACAACACCGCGCTCATATTCACGGAAAATTCGGATCGCGGAGCTAATAAGTACGGCAATTACCAGAACCAGCATGAAGATACCGATTGAACCAGATTCCCAAGTCATTTTGTGTCTCCTTCACGTAACAGTGAGCGCGTCACGAATTTCCTGTCAGCCAACTCAGCGACTGCACCAATAGGCGATGCATGATAGGACATTATTTGAATGTCTATCGGAATCGCACAGCAACTGTTAGCCAGACGGCAGCTCAATGGATCAAGCAGGCCATTCACTACCATTCAGATTAGTCTTCTATTCTAAAACCAACCTTGATTGTGGCTTGGTAGTGGGTAATCTTACCATCCACGATATGCCCACGAGTTTCAACTAATTCAAACCAGTCCAAGTGCTTGACAGTAAGCGCGGCTTTAGCAATCGCATTTTTTATTGCATCATCAGTACCTATTGTTGAGGTGCCGACTAAATCAATCAGTTTGTAGGTATGTTCGTGCATGACATTCTCCTATCTTGTTTGAAAACGGTTTGATTACATGGTTAATAATGCGCTATAGCTAATTCCCTGCCTATATTTAAGTAGACATTGATCTGGTGAAAAAAATCAATGACCGCTGCTGAAACAACAAGTAAATAATGTTTAGTCAGCTATCCGTCCCACTAGCGTTGTTCGGGAGTGCATGGCTTTTTTCTCAATCAAGCGGGTAGCGGCGGGAACCTGCCCCCATGTATTCCACAGCAGGACACCACGCACGTGTCCATCACGCAAATAATAGACTACGCCCTTGCGAAAAGGCTCTTTCCAGTCTTCGATGATATCCAGGCTGGCATCAAGTTCTCCCATGGCTTCGTAGCCCAGTTCAAACAGGTCGGAATAAAAGTAGGGCAGATGCCGGTAGGTATCGAATTGACCGGCCATGTTTCTGCCCGCCATTTCACCCATGACATTCGCATTGTCTTCATGCTCGACGCGCATACGTTTATCCAGTGCGGGGCTATAGAAGTTCGCCACATCGCCGGCTGCATAAATGTCGGGATTACTTGTGCGTAGATACTCGTCCACTACGATACCACCATTCTCTAACGCTAGGCCGGCTTGCTGGGCCAACTCTGTATTGGGCTCAATGCCTAACCCAGCGACAACGCCGTCGGCAGAAACTTCCTTGCCACTTCCGGTTGTCACCATGATCTTGCTACCCATCGTCCGGACCGATTGGACGGTTTCGGAAGCGAGCAATGTAACGCCCTTCTGCTTGTAATAAGTACTCAAGAACTCCACAAGAGGCTTCGGATAGACACGCGAGCCGATTCCGTTTGACGGGAAGATCATCGTGACATGTTTGCCGTTCATTGCGAGTGCAGCGGCAATTTCAGATCCGATGAAGCCTCCACCGATAACGACAAAATCCGAACCGTGCTCGGTCAACTCTCGCAGCTTCAGGTAGTCGCCAGCAGTCCTGAAGTAGATAATGTTTTTGTTAGAATGGGGCAACTGCCGCACTGAGCCGCCCGTAGCGAGCAGAAGCTTTTCATAAGTGTAGACATTTCCGGCATCGTCGGTTGCAGTCTTATTCACCGGATCAAGGACCACCACTTTTTTGCCTAGATGCAGGGCAACGTTAGCATCATGGGGGGCACGCCAAATGGATTCGAACGGCTGGTCTTTCCATAATGATTTTGACAGGGGCGGACGGTCATACGGCGGGTGATGCTCATCGCAGATCATTGCAATGGCGCCACTCGGGTCTATTTTTCGGATTCCGCTGATGGCGGAATCGGCGGTCATGCCACCGCCGACAATGAGGTATTTGTGATGTTTCATAGCCGCTCCTTATGGATACACACTAAAAACCAACTACCTGTGCCAGTTACAACTGCACCAGATAATTGTACTCCTATAACTTTACCTGCATGAATTTTCTATCAACTCGGTCTAGTAGCTGGGCCACCCTTTGGGAGGCTAGCTAGTTTGCTGGCAATGACAACTCCAGATGAAAAAATATGTTGGGCACCCTGTAAGGATTCTTCCCGTTCGCCGACCAAAGTACGTTATATAGATGCATGTGTTCGTATCGGCATAGTTGAAACTGACGATTCATGGAGTTGATCTATGGGCGTTAGTGAATATAGTTCCTTCCCCTGATAGGGCGGATAAATTGAATGTCAATAATCAGGTTTATCAAGTGAGACCGTGTTAATTTGATAAATCCGACCAGAATCAGGTAAGTTGTTCTTGCAGTTACCAAGAGCTGGTATTTGAATATTTGGGGCAGATTTGCACGACACTAAAAAATTTCAGTCTAACGGATTAGCAAGGAATACCGTAAAACACGTTATGTTGGAGGTGCAGTGATGATTCTAGTTCTGCTGGTGTTTCTTGACGGCGTGCTGACGATTCTCAGTCCATGCATCCTGCCAGTACTGCCATTTGTATTTGCTCGTGGCGAGCAGCCCTTCCTGAAAAGCGGCCTGCCAATACTCATGGGAATGGTAATAACCTTCGCGGCCATTGCTACACTGGCTTCAGTGGGCGGTGCATGGGCAGTGCACGTCAATCAATATGGTCGTATCTTTGCGCTGATATTACTTACCGCATTCGCCGTAAGCTTGCTGTCTAGTGACTTAGCCGATTGGTTTGCACGTCCATTTATAGCGCTGGGTAATCGTTTGTTGCAGCCCTCAACAACCTCGGCTTCAAATGCGGGGCTCATTCACTCATTATTACTGGGCGTCGCAACAGGTCTCTTGTGGGCGCCATGTGCCGGCCCAATTCTCGGCCTAGTACTCGCTGGAGCAGCCATCTCTGGACCTAACACCCAGACTACATTATTGCTGTTCGCATACGCTGCGGGTGCCGCCACTTCACTGGCCGTCGCCCTTCTGGCCGGTGGCCGCCTATTTGCCGCGCTCAAGAAAACATTAGGGGTTGGCGAATGGATAAGACGTAGCCTGGGAATAGCAATTTTGCTGGCCGTCATTGCCATAATGTTTGG
>DIZU01000126.1:0-199 GCA_002429455.1 Methylotenera sp. UBA6020
ATCTACGGCATCCTCAAAAAAACTTTTAAATTACATTTAGAGATATTAAATAAAGCAGTATATTTATCTGGAATAAGTACTGAATATTTAACGGTGACTAGCGCATTTTTTTAGTTGAATTTACCAAAAATTAAGCGTATAAATTACTTATGGTTCTCGAGTCACACGTTCGTAAAGGTTTACCGTTAATGGGAGACGC
>DIZU01000126.1:366-24964 GCA_002429455.1 Methylotenera sp. UBA6020
GGTTTACCGTTAATGGGAGACGCTCTATCGACACTTCAATGATTAATCATCTTTAGTTGCTACCTAAGTCAGTAATCAATCACTGGCTAAATCGGCACCCCATCAGCCGACACATAACGTCGCATTCATGCGGCGTTATTATTGTCAGGTAATTTTTTGTTATCCGCACATCAGGTAGCTGACAATTTTCTGAGAGTATTTGCATTAACCTCTCATCCTCAATAAGCCTCCGTTCTACGCGGCTCGACTCTGGGTCAGTCTTCGTTAACCCCTCGCCTGAGATCAAATGGGTAGTCAGCCAAAAACCAAAACATATAGAACCTCTTGCCAGCAGCGCCTCGCGGTTCATTGCAATGGAGTACTTGGTAATTACGCGACAAAAAATAGTTACATTCGTCACTTTTACAAATTTTTACATGAATATTGCTGTCTGGCATAGAACTGTGAATATAGCGCTTTGGTCTGATTATTAACCGATCTTGATTCAAGGGAAATCAATCATGAAAACTGTCAAGCTATGCGCATTTTTAGTATTGGCGATGAGTTTGTTGACCTGTGGTTCAGCAATGGCCGAGCATAGGCACGGTGGTGGTCACTGGCGTGGCAATGTTGGCATATATGTAGGGCCAGGATTCGGTCCTTATTACCCTAGCTTTTATAGCGACCCCTTTTATTATGATTATCCGGCGCCCTACTATTATGGTTATTCGGCTCCGGTAATCGTTACACCAGCACAGCAACCGCAAGTATATATAGAGCAAACTCCACAATCTCAATTGGAGGCACCTCAATCATCTGTTGAGCCGCAACAGGAGTATTTTTGGTACCACTGTAAAAAACCAGAAGGTTACTATCCCTATATAAAAGACTGCCCAGCAGGCTGGCAGAAAGTAACACCTGAACCACCACAGCCATAGCGATCACTCCATGAAAAAGCCAATTTTTGCATTCATCTGCATACTGTTTATTTCAGGCTGTACTACCGTACCTAATGGCCCTAGCAAGATGGCATTGCCCGGAACAGGTAAAAGCTTCGACCAGTTTCGCTATGATGATAATAGTTGCCAACAATACGGATTACAGCAAAGTGGGGTCTCAGCTAATAAGGCCGCAAATGACAGCATGGCCAAGAGTGCAATTGTAGGGACAGTAGTTGGTGCCGCAATAGGCGCTGCAGTGGGTGGTAGAGGTGGTGCTGCAGTAGGCGCTGGGACTGGACTACTGGTTGGTACCGCTGAAGGTTCGCATGCTGCGGCCGTTTCTTCTTATACCACGCAGCAACGTTACGATAATGCCTACATCCAGTGTATGTATGCAAAGGGACACCGCGTGCCGGTTTCTGGGAATTTTGTCACAGAAACGCAGCGTACACCGTCAGCAAATGATGGACGGCTGCCACGACGTAATTATTACCCGCCGCCTCCACCGCCTTAATAAATGCCGCGCCTAAACTCTTATACAGCTAACGGCATGTTGTATTTGGCATGCTAACGCATGCTGTTGGTAGTGATCTTGTTAGTATTTATTGCTTTGAGAATCCGCATATTATTCCTGTAGCTTTACCCGTAAAGCCACTTCAGCAAACGACAGTTCTAAGACTAGAAGCTTTTTACATTAAATGAACCAGTAGTGATCCACGAGCAAGGCGGCGAATAGCAGAGTTAGATAAATAATGGAATACTTGAATGTTCGCTTCGCTAAATCATCGGAGTATTTTCGATATAACCCTACGACATAGGCCATAAAAATTCCGTTTAGAATAATGGCTGATATTAGATAGATTAAACCACTCATACCAAATCCATAAGGCATTAGTGATACCGCAACTAAAATTACGGTATAGAGTAAAATATGCAATAGTGTAAATGCTTCCCCATGCGTAACAGGCAGCATTGGCATGCCCACTTTTGCATATTCTTCACGTCTGTATAATGCCAAAGCCCAGAAATGTGGTGGCGTCCAGGCAAAAATAATTAAAAACATAATGAGTGATTCCGGTGCGACATTATTATTAACAGCGGCCCAGCCCAATATCGGGGGCATCGCACCTGAAGCACCGCCTATCACAATGTTCATTGGCGTTGCTGGTTTCAAAAACACCGTGTAAATAACCGCATAGCCGACAAAAGTAGCAAAAGTCAGCCACATAGTCAGCGGGTTCACATAAACATATAAAACAGCCAATCCCGTACCGCCAAGAATAGTGGCAAACATCATGGTTTGTGTGGATGACACCTGACCTGTAGGTATGGCGCGGCCACGAGTGCGCGCCATAATGGCGTCAATTTTATGCTCAATCAAGCAGTTAAAAGCAGCAGCAGCACCCGACGCAAAGGCAATACCAACAGTTGTTGCTGCCAACAATTGCAGCGGCACCATACCTGGTGTAGCCAGAAACATACCAATAATTGCTGTAAATACAATCAGTGAGGTTACTCTTGGTTTACAAAGGGAAAAAAAGCTTTTAAAACTTAAGCCCAAGCTTTGCATAGTGGTAGTTGCACCGATACTCATTTAACTCTCACACTCATTATCATTTCGTTTATACCACTTTATTTTATATGGTCTTGAAAAATTAGACTTATTGTTACTGATGACTACCGATATGGCTGGGTAATTTTTGAATTCAGCGTTACTAGAATAATGACTAGTAGCCCCGCTGTAAAATTGTGCCCAACGGCAAGGACTAATGGCAAATGTAATAGTAAGTTAGCAATGCCCAAACAAATTTGTACACCAAGTACTATAAGAAGCACAATAGCCAGCCGTTTTAATTGCCAGTATTTTATTACATTTAACGCTAGAATCCCCAAATAAATCAAGGTGATCAGCGCACCGAGCCTATGTGACCATTGTATTGCTGTAATCGAGGCTAACGTTAGCGCGCCACCATTTGCACTTTGCCCCAGATCGCGCACCAAATGAAAGGCATCCTTAAAATCCATTTCTGGCAGCCAAACGCCATGGCATGTTGGGAAGTCGGTGCAGGCAAGGGCTGCATAATTGGTACTAGTCCAACCACCTAAAAAAATCTGCGTAAATAAAATCAGTAGTGCAAAGCGTATAGCGAGCTTCAAACGACCAGACTTGATAATATTGGCTGAATAATTACCCCAATGTCGATGTACCAGCCATACGAGTATCGCTAATGTTGCCATGCCGCCCAGCAAATGCGAGCTTACGATGGCGGGCTTCAGCAACATGGTCACAGTCCACATGCCCAACATGGCTTGAAAGCCGATGAGTAGCACCAAAAATGTTGGCAACCAAGGTGAAGCCTTAATTTCACTTTTTGCTCGCCAGCCCAGTATGCTTATCGTTAAGACAATCAAACCCAATGTGCCTGCCAAGTAGCGATGCGCCATTTCTCGCCAAGCCTTACCTACCATGACCGTGCTGTGCGGGTAAGCAGTTTGCGCGCTATGAATTGCCGCTTCACTTTGAGGCACGGTCAGCGCACCGTAACAACCAGGCCAGTCTGGGCAGCCCAGACCAGCATCGGTTAACCTGACGTATGCACCCAGCACCACAACGCATAAAGCTAAAATTGCGCCGAATAATAACAGTACCCGAAAGAACCTGAAGCTTTTTGTATCGTATTGTAAAAACGAGCTCATATTAGCCTGCCCAGGAGTATCTTAATAATCGTGTGATATCTTTGCGGACATCGGCAAGTGGCACCTTGGGCTGATAACTCATCATTAAGTGACCTAATGGATCAACTAAATATAAGCGGTTACTCTTCATGGCACTTTCACCGTTAATCTGAAACTGTTCTGCTAGATTTAACACAGCCGCGACAGGTTGATTGATGACAATTAAATCTGGGTAATCATGTTTAATATCAGTCACATTTTGTGTGGTTGTGATCAACACTCGCTGGCTACGGTCTATGTCTTTATACAGAGATACATGTAATTGACGCATATCATGCAATTTAGCCAAACAGTCTTTTTGGCATTCATCTGCAACGTACACGATACTCCATCTATCTTGCCACAACTGCAAAGGTAGCGTTGCAGCCTCACTGTTTTTAAGGTCTGTTGGATTATTCAACAAGCGTGCCGGCGTAACTAACTCACCCAAGCTTGCTCCATTCGGCTTCCAATTAAATTTATACATCAATACCACTACGATAATTGGTACTACAAAAAATATCACCATCAACATAAACACCTTACGACCTTTGCGCTGCATATCTTGTTCTGATAATTGTTTATCGTTTTGCATGTAAAACTCTCAAATAAAAATGCGACTATCATCATGACGTATGTAAATTGCCATGTCTAAACATGACCATACTTGAACTACTTATACTTATTCTGGCTTAATTTTATTGATGCTCATGTAGATATAAATTAATAGTGTTGCCAAAGCAAAACCAAACCATTGATAAGCATATCCAATATTGGTGGCGATTCTCTCAACCGGGACTTGCCAATTTCGCACAAAACCACCGGCGTCACTAGTTTGATCTAGCTTGATGGCCAACTCTGACACGAC
Source organism: Methylotenera sp. UBA6020 (assembly GCA_002429455.1). GTDB lineage: Bacteria > Pseudomonadota > Gammaproteobacteria > Burkholderiales > Methylophilaceae > Methylotenera. The sequence continues at coordinate 4,870 of DIZU01000126.1, forward strand.
AAATGATACGCTGTGCTTGTATTTATCCATATCCATATTCTGCCAAACGGCTGGAAACACATGACCATTTGTTAAGTTCATTGTTTTATCTTCCAGGGTAAATATTTTTTTACTTGGCACCCAAACCTGACCTGTGATGGTTTGCTCTCCTGCCGGAGTGTTAAATGTTGGCAACTCGGTATGTGTATCTTTACCTAAAATCCAGCCACGATTAATCAGCACATATTGCGATGAGTGATCAATCTTGAGTGGCGTGATTACATGGTAGCCAACCCGAGCATCCTCCACCTGATTGTCTAATAGAAACTGATATTTTGTTTCGTATACACCAGTCACTGTTACTTTTTTATAATTCCAACTATCAACATCCAGCACATGGTTATCAGTATCTATTGGAAATTTTAGCGATTCATCTACCTTTGCTTGATTATATGCCGCTTGTATCACCTGCTTTTGTTGTGCCTTGTGATATTGCCATAATCCGAACTTAATGAATAACGGGATACATATGATAGTGAGCACGGTGCCAATGAGCGACGGCCTAAAGATATACCGCTGCATTCTAAATTGGATTTTTTTCATAATTGCATTTGTTTCATAGCAGACTCATAATGCTTATTCAAAGAGTTAATTGGACAAAGCCATGTTAGTAAAAGTCATCATTGTTATCACTTTAATTGTTATCGTAGGCAGTTTATTCTCAGCTTTATTCTTTTTAGTGAAAGATAAAAGTGGGGGTGAAAGAACTGCAAAAGCGCTGACTATCCGTATTGGTCTTTCAATTACATTGTTTATCCTGCTGATGGCAGGCTATTATTTTGGCCTTATCGGTCAACCACACCCGTAGGCTATTGATTTAGAATACTTTAGATTTTAAATTCGCATATCACTTAATGTGTTTCTAAAATAAAAAGGGCGATGCTAATGCATCGCCCTTTTTATTTGATTAATTTACAGCCAATATACAAAGATAAACAGGCCTAGCCAGACCACATCCACAAAGTGCCAATACCAAGCAACACCTTCAAAACCAAAGTGGTGCTCTGGTGTGAAATGACCTTTCATACAACGGATCAAAATGACAATCAACATGATTGTACCTAACGTTACGTGAAAGCCATGGAACCCAGTCAGCATAAAGAAAGTAGCACCATATGCACCACTACCAAGGGTCAAGCCCATTTCAGTGTAAGCATGATGATATTCCATCCCTTGGCAAATTAGGAAAGCAATACCAAGTGCTACGGTGAGTGCCATACCAATAATTAATTGTTTACGATTATTTTTAATCAGTGCCCAGTGTGCCCAAGTAATCGTAGCGCCTGATGTTAACAAAAGCATAGTGTTAATCGCTGGTAAACCCCAAGCAGCCATCGGCTGAAGCAGACCAGGTTTGTACTCTACACCTAACACCATGCCGCCGGGACCTGCTGAAGGCCATGTGCCAAGAAAGTCTTTATATGGGGTAAATAAAGGATCAAAAGCCGCCAAATCTGGGACAGACAAAACACGCATGTAAAACAAAGCGCCAAAAAATGCCGCAAAGAACGCCAGTTCTGAGCAGATGAAAACAATCATACCGACACGGAATGACTTATCTTCCCATTTTCTATATTTACCTGTGATGCTTTCGGTAATGACAGTGCCCATCCACTTAAACACCATAAATAAAATAATGGCCGTACCTAAGTACATCATCCATTTACCGGGTGTTTGCAAATAAGCTAAATCCTTGCTTTTATCTGTAGCAACGCTAAAAATGAAACCTGAAGCCAGCGATAGCAATCCTGCCGATAGTATTGCAGGATAGATACTACCGTGAGGTACGTAATATTGATTATTCGAATGTGTTGCCATGCATTAACTCCCGTGCATTTTATATATTAAATTCACAATGGCTAATAGCAGCCATTACCTCACCTTAAACTACCTACATCTGTACCAATACTAGACTAGCTACCTTCTTTTACTGCCGGAAAGAATGAGTATGACAATGTCATATCAGAAACATCTTTTGGTAGCTCCGGGCTAACAAAAAAGCGCAATGGCATTTCTTTTTCTTCACCCGGTTTGAGCGATTGCCTCACGAAACAAAAACATTCAATTTTCTTAAGATTAGCGGCTGCAATACCTGGGGTAATGCTCGGTACTGCTTGACCCACAACCACTTCATTTGTAGTATTTTTTGCAACAAATATCACGGTCTCAATCTGCCCGGGATGCAATCTAACACTCGATTGCTTAGGATAGAAATTCCAACCCAGCCCTGGCATTACATTGGTGGTGAACTGAACATTCACCCAGCGACTATTATCTACCTTCGCCTTTGATAGCACCGCTGCCGTATTATTCGTTTTTCCATTCAGCCCAGTTAAACTGCATAAAACGTCATACAAGGGAACTAAGGCAAAAGCAAACAACAAGGATCCACCAACTAACCATAAAAGCTTAAAACCCAAACGCTTGTTTTTTAAATCAACTTGTTCTTTAGCAGTTAATACTTTGGGTTCATTTACTGATGCCATATTGTAAACATTGACGCTACATACCACACCAAAGCAATGCCTCCTAAAATTAGCGCAATCTTTATATTACTTTTCTTAGTATTTGTTTCTTTATTTTCCATATCTACCCAAATTACAGCTCGGCTTGTGTTGAAAGTTGGTAAGCCGAGCTTTTATCTTTATTATTTGATGATTGGTTGCTCTGTGAAGCTATGATACGGCGGTGGTGATGGCAATGTCCATTCCAGACCTTTGGCGCCTTCCCATACTTGATCCGTCGCTTTTTTACCACCTCGGGCACAACTTACAATGTTGTAAACAAATAACAACTGTGAGAACCCAAGCACAAATGCTGCGATTGATGAAATCATATTAAATTCAGCAAACTGCAATGCGTAATCTGGAATACGACGTGGCATACCAGCCAAACCTAGGAAAAACTGAGGGATGAAGGTCAAGTTAAATGAAATTGCAGTTAACCAAAAATGCAATTTACCTAACGTCTCGCTGTACATATGCCCAGTCATTTTAGGTAACCAGTAGTAAGTACCGGCCATAATACCCATGATACCACCAGCAAATAATGTGTAATGGAAGTGCGCAACCACAAAGTAACTATTGTGGTATTGCGCATCGGCAGCAACGTCAGCGAGCACCAAGCCAGTTAAACCACCGATACCAAACAGAATAATCCAACCTACTGCAAATAACATTGGCGTTTCAAAGCTCATGGAGCCTTTCCACATTGTTTTAATCCAGCAGAAGAACAATACGGCTAATGGCAATGAAATGGCCATCGTACTATACATAAAGTAAAGCAATGCTGGCACTGGCATACCTGCTGTGAAAAAATGGTGCGCCCAAACCACCACTGCTAACGCACCAATTGCCCATAATGAGTATACTTGAGCTTTGTAACCGTACATTGGTTTACGTGAGAATGTTTCTAGAATTTGTGGAATGAAACCCCATACCGGCAATAACAAAATATACACTTCAGGATGACCAAAGAACCAAAACAAATGTTGGAACATAATTGGGTCACCACCACCAGCCGCATTAAAGAAATGCGTACCAAAGTGACGATCCGTTAACAACATGGTTACTGCACCTGCTAATACAGGAATTGTAGCTACAAGTAAGAAAGCCGTAATTAACCAACCCCAAGCAAACATAGGCATCTTCATCAGCGTCATGCCTGGAGCACGCATATTGAACAAGGTGACAATAATGTTAATAGAACCCATTACAGAAGAAATACCTAGCAAGTGAACTGCAAAAATCGCAAAGTCTACACCGATGCCACCCTGCACAGAGAGTGGCGGATAAAATGTCCAGCCTGTAGCCAACGCGCCATCACCAATGCCAAACATCGCTAGCGTGAATGGTAACGTTAATAGAATCGCTGAAGGCGGTAGCAACCAAAAACCCCAGTTATTCAAACGTGGCAATGCCATGTCTGGCGCACCAATTTGCAATGGAATCATCCAGTTAGCAAATCCAGTCGCTGCTGGCATCAACGCCGCAAAAATCATGATCAATGCATGCACACCAATCAACTGATTGAAAAACTCTGGATTCATCAGTTGGAGACCTGGCTTAAACAATTCAGCACGAATACCCAAAATCATGCTTCCACCAACAAAAAACATGATCAGTGAGAAAGTAAGGTACATCGTACCTATGTCTTTATGATTGGTCGTTGTTAACCAGCGCATAATCCCCGTTGGATGATCATGATGCTCTTCATGATGTGCTACCGTTGCTGTACTCACTACCTTCTCCTAATTACTCAAACTAAATAATTATTAACTTAATTATCGTTGATTCAAATTACCATTGATTTAGATTAAATTTGACTCAAATTATTGACGCGCCATTTTAACTTGTGATGGTTGCAATACATCACCAACGTTATTGCCCAACGCATTTCTCTCATAAGTAATCACTGATGCAATTTCTGTATCATTAAGCATCGCTTTCCATGATGGCATGACACGCACACCATTCAATACGCGATCTAGATGACTATCTTTAAGATACTTGCCATCTGCACCAAAAATTGGCCCATTCGCAATTTTACTGCCAGTTAATGCTGGAAAGGCTGGCGGTAAACCCGCACCAGTGACTTGGTGACAAACCGCACAGTTTTTCTCGTACACGATTTTACCATTTGCAACTAGATCTTCTTTCGTCCATTCTTTATTGGCACCGGCAACGGCCTTAGCCAGTTCTTCTTTCTTTGCAGCAACCCATACTTTATACTCGGCCATAGGCATAGCATCAACCACTATAGGCATGTAACCGTGACCTTTACCACATAGTTCCTTGCATTGACCGCGATAAGTCCCAGCCCGTTCAACTTGCACCCAAGTTTCACGAATAAAACCTGGCACAGCAACGCGTGAAGAGCCGAATTGCGGCACCCACCAATTATGTAACACGTCAGTTGCGGTCATTAAAACGCGGACTTTTTCACCTACCGGAAGCACGAGATGATTATCAACTTCAAGAAGATAGTTCTCATCTTTTGTACCTGAAAAACCTTTTTCAGTTTGCTCTTTTGGCGTTGCCAAATTACTTACAAACTTAATGCCTTTTGCGTCACCATCCATGTATTCATATTGCCAGCGCCATTGCGACCCGGTGATCTTAATCACCATCGTTGCCTTATCTCTAGTATCTTCCATCATGATCACACTGTGATAAGCGGGGATTCCCATAATGACAAAGTCAATTAGCAAAAGAATCGCAAATGGTATTAATGTCCAAAAAATTTCAACCGCGGTTGAGGGAGGTTTATCAGTAACAGGCTTATACCCCTTGCTTCTGCGGTGTGCGAAAATCGAATAAATCATGATAGCTAGAACCGCAAAGAAAATAATTGCAGTAATCGTCATAAACTTATTGTGGACATGCAATGTATCAAGGGCCATCGGTGTAGCAGGCTCGGGGAAGTTCCAACTGTAATCAGCATTCGCATTGAGCGAAGCTAGCATTGCAGCCAGACCTAACCCAATTTTTCTAAAACCTTGCATAAAACATGCTCCAAATCTAATTAATAATTAATTCTTAATTTTTGCCTGAGTTCACGCGCCAATATGACGCGCTGCTCATCATTTATAAAATACTTGCCGAACTCAACCTCTTTACCATGTGAACCAATAAAAAGACCGCTTTTGCCATTTAGACCACTGCTATTTACTACACCACGCACATTAACTTGTGCCCAATATCTTTGATATACAGTTGCACTGAATTTTTTATAATTTCTTTTTTCAACTACAACGTGGTCATCTTCTATGGCAATGCTTTCATAATCGCCCGAATGCTGATGAATGTAGTTAAAAGCATATGCGATAGCCACTACTTCCATCCCGGCAAAAGGCAACACTAACCAAGCACCCATGAGCGTAAAAACCAACGCTACCAATAAAACTATCACCATTAAAACGGCAATCACTTTTATACCATCTTCCGGGGAAAGTGAATTGTTCGGTCTCAGAATGATTTTATAGCCGAAATCGGATACTGCCACACACCGTCCTTGTGTCGTTCAAACTCAATGCAAGTTTGCTTACAGCTTTTGACTGTGTGCTATTTTGACCAATGTCAAAATAGCACAAAAAAAATTTTGACTCAAGCAGAAAGTTACACTTTGGTAACAATTACATACAATTTCAGTACGACCTATGGGAAATGAAAATAGCTAACACCACCATTTCCTATATTCAGACTTAATTTATTTTTGAGATTTCTTAAATCTTTAAGTGAGTATCTAGCCTTCAAAAAAACTCTGCAACTGCTGTCATAAATTTCTTAAAAATCATCGCCTCAGACCCTCACTCCCGAGCCATCCCAAAAGTACTGAAGCGCACTGTTTACATATATACTTATCATTCCAACCAAATGAACACATTGAAATTGAAGCTTTGCATTACCCATAACCCAATTAATGCATCTTAAACAATAACAAGGAAATATCATGTTTACATTGACGGTTAGCTTGGATTCCCTTTCGATATACATTGTTGCAGCCGACGTTCTTATATTACTTACGTATGTCTTATATCTCTTTCAGAAAAAAAGAAGTTTGGATAACTCAATCAAAAAAATAACGGAGTTCATAACCGAATACTTTATGAATACTGGCGCAGAAGTACATGTGACATGCTTCAAGCTAGAAGGAAGGAAACACTTCGTCACCCTGATAGAATCTGAACCATTAAAGCGGTTTCGTTACTCAAATGTTTTAGAAACTAACCTGATATCACATATTTTCAAAATCACTGGCAACGTGATAGAAAAAATTTACTGGCGGTTTCCAGTTCAGATCCAAAAAGATTCAGTGGTAGTTGAGGGCGGGATTAGCCAAGAGAGTGATGACTTATACTTTTCGGATGTGCCTGCCTTGGCTAAAGAGCAGACTGAGTACAAAGTATCTGAGGTGTCATGGGATGAATATGAAAACTCAAAGAAGAAAATTGAATAATGTGATTTTTCAGTAATGAGGGATTTACAGGCATGTGAATTATCCAAAACTATTTAGCATCGCTACATCACATCAATAATGTGCCCTAGATAGTCTTTGCGTGCCTGAGCTTAGGCCAACAATTGGGTTAACTGAATCGGTTTTTGCTTGCCATGAAGCATAACACGCAGTCGAAAATACTTACTGCCATTGGGATGTATAAGTAAAAACAAACCATTGCCATCACGGAGCGTATATTGCTTTTCTTTAGGCTGTGCAGCTTTAATTGTGAAGTCATCTAGTAAATCAGCATTTAGTTTAGCCATGAAATAAGTATAAAAAATATGTATGAGATGTTTTTATACTTATTGTAAAGCGACTACATGCAACACTAAGCGATGACAATAGACGTAAAAAAATCCTAGAAGGTTGAATTTTCTAGGCTTAAGATACATTTTGATGTCACTTGAAACAACATCGTGGTGCCGGGAGGGGGAATCGAACCCCCACGTTGTCGCCAACGCGGGATTTTGAGTCCCGTGCGTCTACCAATTCCGCCATCCCGGCTTATGGAAAATACATTACTGTATAATTGCAACAACGCCATTATAGCAAGCTCTGAGACTTATGCGAACACAAGATTTCGATTTTTATTTACCAACGCAATTAATTGCACAACATCCAACCTCTGACAGAACCGCAAGCCGCATGTTGTATGTTAATGGCGTGAATGGCAACTTGCACAATGAAGCGTTTGTGGACTTACCCAATTTCCTAGATGCTGGCGATTTACTGGTGTTTAACGACACCCGTGTGATCAAGGCTCGCTTATTTGGTCATAAGCACACGGGCGGCAACGTTGAAGTGCTGATAGAGCGCGTTATCGACCAACATACAGCCTATGCGCACGTGCGCGCCTCACGTGCGCCCAAAATAGGTAGCCAATTACAACTATCAGATGCGTTTGATGTAGAGGTGACCGCACGTCATGATGATTTATTCGAGCTACGTTTTTTAAGTGAGACTTCCGTACTGGATTTGCTGGAGCAACATGGAGCCTTACCTTTGCCGCCTTATATCACGCATAAAGCCACTAGCGAGGATGAAGAACGCTACCAAACCGTCTATAGCAAACATTTAGGTGCAGTTGCGGCACCGACGGCGGGGCTGCACTTTAACGACGCCATGTTAGCGCAACTTAAACAAAAAGGCATCGATATTGCCTATGTGACTTTACATGTAGGTGCGGGGACTTTTCAACCGGTGCGGGTAGACAACATTCATGAACATAAAATGCACAGCGAAATTTACAATATCTCGCAGACAACAATTGATATGATCGCTAAAACACGATTACATGGCGGCAAAGTGACCGCCGTTGGCACCACCGCTATGCGCGCTTTGGAAAGTGCGGCACAACAAGGTGAGCTAAAGGCTTGCAATAGTGAAACAAGTATTTTCATTACGCCTGGCTATCAGTTTAAGGTAGTGGATCGTTTATTTACTAACTTTCATCTACCTAAAAGCACGCTGCTCATGTTAGTGTCAGCATTTGGTGGCATAGAACATATTAAAAAAGCTTATGCGTATGCAATAGCGCAACAATATCGCTTTTTTAGTTATGGCGATGCGATGCTGATTGAAAAACAACCCATTGAAAAAACGTTAGCCGAACATGCCAAGTAAAATATTGATTGAACCAATGTAGCTGATGTTTTGACTAACCCAAGCATCAATGAAACATCACCAAATAAGAAAGAGTCTTTATGCGTACACCCAAAATATTACTTTCCATTACCCTACTTGCCGTGTTGCAACCAGTGCATGCGGCAGTTCTGGTAGATGCTGAAGTCGGCATCAAAATCCCGCTGGCTCAAAAACCAAGCACGCGTCCAATGACCGTAGCACATATTCCTGGTTTAAAACGCTATTACATTGCAGACGGCGGCCTAGCGCCGATGGCTAGCGAGTTTGAGGCAGCTACTTCTAAATCGCAAATTCATGCTTATGACGATGAAGGCAAATATGTCAACTCGGCAAAGCCAGGTTATGACAATCGCTCCATTTATTACAATCCTAACTCTGACAAACTTGAGACTATTACTTATAATATTTCTAGTGATGTGGGCTTCTCACCAAATACTGGCATCTATGCCATTGATTTATCTGAAACAGGGGATGTAAAGGATAGCTCAAATGAAGTGACGCAATTCAACCCGGCCTTTGGTGACGCGGCAACCATGCCTAGCTACAACCCAGAAACTAAACAATATTATGCTAAACAAGAACGCGGCAACAAGGTATGGGTCGTTGATTTGAAGTCACGCGAAAAAATTAGCGAAATTGCCTTAGACTTTACAAAAGCAGGAGTGGCCTTTGATGATGTAAGCGATCACTTTGTGGCATATAGTGGCGTAAAAGGTGAAGAGCTTGTGCTGCTCGATGTCGATCACAAAGCCGTATTGATATTTGACTTGAGCGGCAAGTACGTAGGTAAAAGCGAATTGCCAAAAAACCTAAAACTACGATCACAAAACCATTTTAATGGTACCGGTTATGCCAATGACATGTTATTTGTATATAACGAGCCAGAGGGTGAATTTGGCACCTATTATGGTTTTAAGGTATTAAAAACCAATCAATAGATAATCTTGCATAACTGGCATCCCCAATTAAAAACCGCCCTAAAGGCGGTTTTTAATTTACTAGTTGTAATTAATGATTAGAACTCATCATTAATTACCTATTCTTACTTACCAAGCATGCCAGCAAGCTTGCCTGAAAGCATTCCAAACACAGCACCGAACAGTACTGATAGAGCAACGATTAATGTTGGATTAGTTAAGTTCATGGCTCCGTAACTACCAGCAGTATTGGTTGAAAGTGCAAAGCCCGCTGTTGCCGCATAACCGTAAACATTTGCCGGCACTACTGATAGCAAATTACAACCTGCTACAATCACTAAGAAGAACACTGTCACCGCAATATAAATTGGCGCTGCAATTGCTGCAGGTAAACCAACTGGATTATTAACCACCAAAGCTAATGCAATTCCTGCAATCACTGCACCATAAACCATACCCGCAATGGTTTTTTGCAAAGCGGCATTATCACCACCTGTATGAAAATAACAACCCCATGCAATAAAGCCGGCCCAAACCAATACTGATCCTGCAAGCGGCCCTAAAGCCAAAAATGCCCATACCCCTCCTAATACCGCGATGCTTAGTGCTAATGCTAGTAACTTCGACATACTTTTCTCCTAATTATTATAATGAGTAGCAAGTTGATGCGAACAGCAGCGAAACATGTAGGGCTTATTGTAATAGTGTAGTTAGTCGCCCTAAACATATAAACGCCAAGGGCATACTGAATGATTTTCACAAAAATGTAAACTTTTTTGCGCTAGTTTTTGACACTAATGAAGCGTGGGGGATAGGAGAAATATGGGAATACCTATTTTCTTAGATATTTCTTGGTGCGTAATTCCAATTTTTTTGTGTGTAATCCCAATTTTTACGCCAAGCACCAAGCACTAAATTAGGATATTGAGGTTGACCTAAACTACCGTTATAACGACCTAATGCGCGGTATAAATCACCGCGCTCTATGTCCAAATAGTGTCTTAAAATTGTACAGCCATAGCGTAAATTTAGACGCAAGTGGAATAAATCATGGTCTTTTGCGCCTATGCTGCTGACCCAAAATGGCATCACTTGCATAAAGCCGCGAGCACCTACAGACGATAATGCGTATTTTTTGAAGCCACTTTCCACCTGAATCAGGCCGAGCACCATTTGCGGATCCAGCCCTGCGCGGGTTGCTTCATAATGCACGGTACGTAGAAAATCTTCACGGTAACTCTCATCTGGGATACGTTTTTTAAGACGCTGAGACATTTCATTTAACCAAGCATTGCCTTCTTCAGGCGTTGCAAAAGTAAGCGTGGGCACGGCTTTGTCGCTAATGCTATGCTGCATTAGCGCTTTTACGCTATTTGACAATGGCTCTTCAACCTGCGATCCAGCAAAGCAGGTAGCTGAAACCAACGTTACTAAGCAAACAAGCAAGCCAATTTGAATGGTTTTAAGCATACTCAATTCTCACGCTATGCCTCATGTTAAGCTACTTATTAGACAAACTCAACCACCCGCTCGACCAGGTTAGTCAATGGAAGAGACTGCGCTTCTGCAGCAGTTCTAGCTTTATACTCTACGACACCTTCAGCCAAGCCACGCTCGCCAATCACTAAGCGATGTGGAATGCCCATTAAATCAGCTTCGGCAAACATCACACCCGGACGTTCACCTCGGTCATCCAACAACACGTCTATGCCCGCTGCCAACAATTCATCATGCAATTTATTCGCAGCCAATTTAACAGCCTCTGATTTTTCATAGCCAATCGGGCAGATTGCTACCGAGAATGGCGCCATGCTGCTTGGAAAGATGATGCCTCGCTCATCATTACCCTGTTCAATAGCCGCACCCACAATACGTGAAACGCCAATGCCGTAGCAACCCATCTCCATTACTTGTGTCTGGCCATTTTCATCCAGATAAGTTGCATTCATGGCCTCTGAATACTTAGTACGCAACTGAAATATATGACCGACCTCAATGCCACGACAAAGCGAGAGCAAACCTTTACCATCAGGGCTAACGTCGCCTTCAACTACGTTGCGAATGTCCGCAACTATGCTTGGCTCAGGTAAATCTCGGCCAAAATTTACGCCGCTTAAGTGATATTTGGGCTTATTAGCGCCACAAACAAAATCACTCATTGCAGCCACAGTTCTATCTGCAATGATTCTTACATGTGCGCCAACACCTACTGGGCCAATAAAGCCTGGCGGACATTTTAAATTCTCGCGGACTTCTTCTTCTGTGGCGAATCTGAACTCTTTCAGCCCCTCAAGCTTATTCACTTTGATCTCATTCATGCGATGATCGCCACGTAACAGCAACAAGTTAAATTGCGAGCTACCGTCTTCAAGCGTTGCAATCAAGGCCATCGCTTTGATTGTGCGCTCCAGGCCAATGTTAAGCAGTTCAGCCACTTGCTCACAAGAAGTTTGTTTCGGCGTTTCGACATCTTGCATTAACTCTTTTGGCGCAATGCGCGGTTGTGGCGCAACAGCCTCAGCCAACTCTACGTTAGCGGCATAGTCAGATGTGTCGCAATACGCCAAGCCATCTTCACCTGAGTCGGCTAACACATGAAATTCATGAGAACCCTCACCGCCAATCGCGCCCGTATCGGCTTTTACCGCGCGGAACTTCAAGCCCAAGCGATTGAATACCTTACCATAAGCCTGAAACATGGTTTGATAGGTTTGTTCTAGAGACGCAAAATTCGCGTGAAACGAATAGGCATCTTTCATCATAAATTCACGTGCGCGCATCACACCAAAACGGGGACGTATTTCATCTCTGAATTTGGTTTGAATTTGATAAAAATTAAGCGGCAGCTGCTTGTAACTACGAATTTCTTTACGTGCAATATCGGTAATGACTTCTTCATGCGTCGGCCCAAAGCAAAACTCACGTTCGTGCCTATCAGTAATTTTAAGCATTTGTGGACCAAACACAGCCCAGCGACCGGTTTCCTCCCAGAGCTCTTTGGGTTGTATGGCAGGCAACAGCAACTCAAGCGCACCGGCTTTATTCATTTCATCGCGCACGATCGCTTCTACCTTACGCAGCACACGTAGTCCAAGCGGCATCCAGCTATAAAGCCCTGAGCCTAAGCGCTTGATCAGGCCTGCGCGTACCATGAGTATATGACTCGGTAACTCGGCTTCGTTAGGGGCTTCTTTTTGAGTGTTGAAAAAAAATTGTGAGGCGCGCATGGTGGGATCGAATCAGGACAAAATCAAAGTGCGAATTTTACAGAGAATCAGTGGTTTAGTCAGCAGGATTTATTTAGACGGTCTATTCATGCTACCGCGCGGCATGGCGTACATGCCCAGTTGGACTATCTGCCGGAATATAACCTGCTTTCCAAACTTCAAATGGCACGATGGTGGCAGGAAAGCCATTATCGTAAAAGCAACTATCTACCGCGTAGCGCTGACCAGAGGCACTTTCATGAATCACTGCGGTAGTATGCGGCCATCCTGTAAAATAAGCGTCATTTCGGCTAAATGATAATTGGCGCATTCGGTAGCTCATTGATGTGTTCATCATTCGCAGGGTAATGCTGTGCTAAGCGCTGACCAATTTGGCTAATGCCATACAGAATGCCGGCTTCAAATTGACCTTGCCTGAACAGTGATTCCATCTCATGGCAGATGCGCTTCCAGCCAACATCACCCACATGAAGATGAATGCCACGATCTGCCAAAATTTCAAAATCCCGGTCGGCTAATAATAGATAAATTAACACACCATTGTTATGCTCGGTATCCCATACCTGGTATTGAGAGAAAACTTCAATGGCGCGCTTTTGGGCTGATTTTTTTCTAAAAATATCTAACACATGCAAATTTGATTCAACGACAAAACAAATTTCACCTGAGTGCGTGCTTTCATTCTCGGCAATTACCGCTTCTATACGCTGCATAGAATCAACAGGAAAATAGCGCCTTACTGCGCTAGGCCAAATAAAGAGATGCCGGAATAAACGTTTTATTAATTTCAGTGACATCACCAATCTCCCCGGTTACCAATCACCAGAAGCACCGCCGCCGCCGAAGCCGCCGCCACCGCCTGAAAATGGGCTACCACCCCGACCAGAACCACTACCACCGAAGCCGCCCATTGGACCAAAGCCAGTAGAGCCAACCAATGTGATGAAAAAAGCCACTACGCCAAATAAAATTGCAGCTAATATGCCGCCACCTAGTAGCCAAGCCAATACACCGATAACGCCGCCATTGAGTGCGCCGCCAAAAAAATTGCCGAAAATACCTCGTAATATCCCGCCAAAAATCAGGCCTCCAAACAGCAGCAACGGCAGCATATTCTCAAAACCATTACCTTTCGCAGATCGAGTCGGCGCCGGCAATTGCTCTCCTTCGATCAAACCCATGAGCCTATCTGCCGCATTGTTAATACCGGCATAGAAGTCACCCTGCTTGAAACTCGGCGCCATGACTTCACTAACGATACGTTTTGCCGTTAAATCCGGAATAGCACCCTCTAGGCCATAACCTACTTCAATACGCATTTTTCTATCATTCTTGGCAACCACAATCAACACGCCGTCATCCTGCTTAGCGCGGCCGAGCTTCCATGCATCAACAGCCCGGATAGAAAACTGTGCGATGTCTTCAGGCTGGGTACTTGGCACGATTAAAACTGCAATTTGACTGCCTTTTTGCTGCTCAAAAGCGGTTAACTTTGCCTCAAGCTGGCTTTGCTGGGCTGGTGTGAGGGTTTGAGTTAAGTCGGTAACACGCGACTTTAGCGCGGGGATTGCAACGAGCTCGGCACGCACATTGCACGATATAAATAGCAGCATCGTGCAAAACGCGGCCAAACTCGCTGCCAGGTTCTTTTTCAGACTCGTTTTAAGTGTGGAGGGCACTTTAGTTACTAACATCGGTTAATTAAACTGATAGCTTCACATCAGGTTAACTAAGTTACTTTTTATCGCCAAAATCTACTTTTGGCGCAACCGAAATAGACTTTTCGTTTTCCACACTGAAAGTTGGCTTGGGTTTATAACCAAACATCATGGCAGTGAGATTTTTTGGGAAGGTACGCACGGCAACGTTGTAATTTTTAATGGTTTCAATATAACGATTTCGCGCCACCGTAATGCGGTTTTCAGTACCTTCCAATTGTGCTTGTAAATCTCTAAACCCTTGGTCTGCCTTCAAATTAGGATAGTTTTCTGACACTGCTAATAGGCGAGATAACGCTGAAGTTAGCTGGCCTTGTGCGGCTTGAAATTTAGCAAAGGCTTCGGGGTCATTCAGTACATCGGCAGTGACTTGCATGCTACCGACTTTTGAGCGTGCATTGGCCACTTCAGTCAGCACCTCTTTTTCGTGTGCAGCATAGCCTTTGACCACGTTCACCAAATTAGGCACTAGGTCAGCACGGCGTTGATATTGGTTAAGCACCTCAGACCAGCTTGCCTTTGCTTCTTCGTCCAGTGATTGAAAAGTGTTATAGCCACAGCCGGTTAAATTCAGCAACAGTAAAACTGTCAGTAATTTTAAATAAATTTTTTGCATCTTCATTCCTTATGGATCGACTAAGAGGTAAAACCTTAAATGATGAAACCAAGGTATAACCATTCGCTACACAACCATATAGATGGTGCTTAGTTTACAGATTTCAAGCGTTGCAGGGTTTGCATGGCTAAACACAAATCATCCCAAGCTTTTGCTTTATCCGGCAAAATACGTAATAGATGCGCTAGGTCATAAGTGGCTACCAGCGCAATACCATGCCATGCATGCAGAGTGCCACGTAAATTAACTAACAATTCCGTTGATTGCACCAAGTACTGCGCCGTTGTTTCCCCCATCGCTATCACCAGCTTGGGCTTAACCGTTGCCAGAACATCCATTGTGATTGCGAGGGCTTCTGTTGACTTGGTTTTAATACCCATGGCCATGAAGATGTTACGCAACAACTGCGCTTCATCCGCCTCTGGCACAGTGTCTGCTAGCACAAATAGCCAATCACCCTCTTCACTCTCAATATGCCTGAATACTGACTTGTTTATTACCTGTGGCTCTACTACTAATATTGGTGCTATATCAGTCACCGCATGTTCAATTTGATTGGGCAAAGCTTCTTCAATAGCCGCTTCAATTAAAACTGCAGGGGCGATAGGCGCAGATTTTGTTTGTAGAACGGGCTCTGGCATTGTCTGCGGCAGTGTTACTTGCGATGGCAAAGGCGCACGTAACTGCCACACTGGCAACAACTCTAGTTCTCGCAGCATATCTTCACGCGTCATCATAATGCGAGCCCCATCAAAACAGCGTCCTCACGACCAGCGGCCGCTGGATAATAGCCACGACGAATCGCCATTTCACTAAACCCCATATTCTCATACAAAGCGATGGCAGATACATTGCTGGGGCGTACTTCTAAGAACATATTCGCTGCTTGATGATTTTTGGCAATTTGTACCATATGTTCCAGTAAAAATCGTCCTAAACCCTGTTTTTGGTAAGATTTTGCAATACTCAAATTAAGCAAATGTGCTTCATCCAATACCATCATCAATAAGGCATAGCCGATGATTTGTTGATTAAATAGCAGCGCCCAAGCACTGTACCCAGAATTTAACGAGTCGCTAAAATTACCCCGTGTCCAGGGATGCGAGTAAATGTGTGGCTCAATCGCCATTACCGCATCCAAGTCGTCCTTCTGCATAGGACGAAGCTTATATTGTGTTTTTTGCTCCGCGTATTCCGCTTTTAACATCGTGCTCATAAACGTAAACCTTGTTCGCGCTCAGTGGTTTTAAGGGCGACGCGATTACGAATATAAATAGGCATGGCCTCATCCGCGGCTTTCGCCTCACCCTTTGCAAATATAGGCTGCGCCAGCCTGAGTATGGCACTGGCCGTGGGCAACAACTGGGATTGTACTGCGTGCAATTGCTCGCCATAGATAAGACTTAACTGCTCTGCATAAGTTTGCCAGCCGCTGCCAGCGCCAACCCAACCGTGGCCCTGGACGGCAGGCACTAGCTCCGGCTTATATAAACCGGGAGCAAGGACTGCTTGCCATGCGCTATGTATTTCACCAGACATTTTTTCATAGGCCGCGTGATACACCTCGCCCATGCGCGCATCCAGGCAGGCAATGACTTTGCTTGCTCCGCTAGCTTCGGCCAACGCCAATAATGTGCAAATACTCGCCACAGGTAAGTTAGCGCCAAAACCCAAGCCCTGCGCCACGCCTGCTGCAATGCGCACGCCGGTAAACGAGCCCGGACCTGCACCAAAAGCGATACCCTGCAAATCCTTTAATTGCACATCCGCAGCATTGAGTAGTGCTTGAATTTGCGGCAAGATGATTTGCGAATGCGTTTGTCCGGCACGCACATCGAAGGTAAAAGTTTCACCCGCCCTCAACAGGGCAAGCGATAAGTATTCAGTAGAGGTATCAAGGGCTAATAAATTCATTTTAGGGAAACGCCGATTAAATCAGTATGGTGAGCCTGTCGAACCATGTGGGGGTTTATTTTAAAAACCATTAAGTTAAATAGCGCCTTCGACAAGCTCAGGTTACAAGTTTGGGCTAAGTCGATATTTACGTAAGTAATAATCATGTTAGTCAGACGCTATTTTGCCACGCATCTGCTTAATTTGCCCGCGTTGCATTTTACTTTCTAACCTGCGCTTTTGCGCACCCCAAGTTGGACGCGTGGCGTAACGCATGGGTTTTACCTGATTGGCAGCGTTAATAATTTCATGCAGCCGCTTAATCGCATCTTTTCTATTGGCTTCCTGCGTACGATACTGCTGCGCTTTCAATACCAAAACACCTTCATCGGTAATGCGACTATCTTTCAGGTGCATTAAACGCTCTTTTAGCCAATCACTTAATGACGAGGCTGGAATATCAAAGCGCAGATGAATCGCGCTGGATACCTTATTCACATTCTGACCACCTGCACCCTGTGCTCGGATGCCAGTAAGCTCGTAATCGGTTTCGGGGATTAAAATCACAGAGGTTCTTTAGTAGTGGTAGCGCAATTGCACAATGAGTAAATGACCATCATCCACTTTATAGACAATACGATGCTCATCATTAATGCGCCGCGACCAAAACCCACTCAATGCGTGCTTTAACGGCTCTGGCTTACCAATACCCACAAACGGCTCACGTTGAATCTCTTGTATCAGCTTGTTAATACGCAGTAAGGTTTGCTTATCCTGTGCCTGCCAATACAAATAATCCTGCCAAGCAAGTTCGGCAAAAATGAGTTTCATTCCGCAAGCGCTCTTTCAACACCGCTGCCTGCACCCAGCTCAATCACCGCATCCATCAAACGCTTAGCATTGTTGGGGCTACGCAGTAAGTAAGCTGTTTCTTCTAAAGCTTGATAATCAGCCAATGACAGCATGACCACAGACTGTTGAGAGTTGCGCGTGATAATCAATGGCTCATGGTTATCGCACACACGATTCATATTGCTAGCAAGTTGAGCACGAGCAGTTGTGTAAGTAATAGCGTCCATTTTTGAACCTTTGATTTTTCGAATAGAATATGTACCACTTATTGTACATACCTAAAGCTAGCATGTCTATCACCAATCAACAAATCCCCTGCTACCGCGCCTGTGCAGCGCAGCCATTATGGGAGTTTTCGACAATCGGCTGTCTGAGCGAAGCGAGTTTCCGATTGACGCCCATAGTGGTGAGCAGCACAGGAAACAAGCGGTAGGGGGTAGCCTTTTCTTTGGTAACTTTCTTTTGGCTAAGCAAAAGAAAGTTACTCGCCAGTCGCGCGAAAGCGACCTCTTACCAATTAAATGATGACAACACTCATTTAACAACCTGAAAATAAAAATTGATTAAGACCTACTTGCTGAAAATTCAGCATCCTGTTTTACTAGAAATATTAGTTAAATTAAAGGACGACCACAATGACTTCTATAACGATCAAAGAGGCTGTAAAAACAGCAAAAGAGAAAATTAAGGAGCTTTACGAAGATGACAGCCCTCAAGCACTAGCCCTAGAAGAAATTGAATTAATAGAAGAAGGAGAGCGCAAACTTTGGTCAGTAACGCTAGGGTTCCATCGAAACAAATCTGTGAAGGCAATTAACGCCACTATGTTAGGAGACTTGTATAAACCTTCGCAACAAGTAGAAAACCGAGTTTATAAAACAATATTAATTGATGCTAATACTGGTGAGTTTATCAAAATGGAAATGCGAATAATTTAAAAATGAGCAGCCTAGAGCAAACACTCCGTGGGTATATAAGTCAACATAGTGATCATGGGATTTTTCTTGATACCAATGTGCTTCTATTGTTTATTTTTGCACTTTATCAACCATCTAAAATTGGTTCAAAAAGGCTATCCAAATATAGCAAAGAAGACGGAGAGTTGTTAATTCAGTACGTCCAGAAATTCAGCAGAATACTCACAACCCCTCATGTGTTAGCAGAAACGTCAAATTTAGCAAGACAGATTTCTAAAGATAAACAAAGCAAAGAACTTGCAGAGACTCTTTATCCTTTATTTTTTCATGACACGCAAAACAGCTTTGTGAAACTTAATATTGATGAAATATTAGTAAATGCCGATTTATTTGGGAAGCTTGGTTTAACTGATTCTTGCATTGCTGCGCTTGCTCAAGAAAAGCAACTTTTATTAACAGATGACCTTGATCTATACCTTGCTACTAATTCAAATGGCGGGGACGTCATTAACTTCACCCACATGCGCGAAGCTGCAGGAATTATCTAGTTGTTAATTCAGTATTTTTGCAAATTAAATTTAACTTAACATTCCGCAAAAAATGCCTGCACATCCGCCAATATCCTAGTCCGCTTAAACGGTGGCAAGCTTTGCCAGATTTTTTTACCGTAAGATTTACTGATTAAACGCGGGTCGCAAATCATGAGTACGCCTCGATCATTCTCATCACGTATCAAGCGCCCCGCGCCTTGTTTTAAGGTAATGACTGAATAAGGTAATTGATATTCCATAAAGGCATTTTTGCCTTCAGCGTTCATTTTATCTACCCGCGCGGATAGCACCGGGTCATCCGGCGGAGCAAACGGGAGCTTGTCGATAATCACGACACTGAGCGCTTCACCGCGAACATCAACCCCCTCCCAAAAGCTTTGCGAGCCGACTAGCACCGCATTGCCTAGCTTACGAAAACGGTCCAACAACTCAGTTCGAGAGCTTTCACCTTGCAACAGTAGCGGGCTTTCGATGCCGTTTTCTATAAAAGCCTCTTTCAATAAGGCATGAATCTCGCGCATGGCGCGCAAGCTGGTTGAGAGCACAAAGGCTCTGCCGCCGCTGGCTTGCAGTACCGGCAGTGCGGCGGCGACCACACATGTCGTATACGATAGACTATTCGGATCCGGCATATCGGGTGGCACATATAACAGCGCCTGCTCCTGATAATTAAACGGGCTGTCCCAAAAGCCTGTTGTGGCTTCTTGCAGGCCCATTTGTGC
>DIZU01000049.1:0-1442 GCA_002429455.1 Methylotenera sp. UBA6020
GGTTGATATTTGGTAAGCTACATTCTGAAAATACTGGCAAGGTGATTTTGCCTTACAGTATTATTCTTTTAGGATTGAAGTGTCGCTTTTATTGAGTTGACGTTGTAGCGCTGATCAGGGATTTCGGTAATAAATCCTTCCAGTGCCAGTAGTTCACCAGTGCTAGAAAAAATACCTCGACCATGTTCTTGTACTAATTTTGTTTCGCCTTTACGGGTGACGATCCGGTAGATAAGCTTGAACTCTTCACCGCTGCTAATTTGTTGTTTTACTGACTCCCAAACAGCCGCTCTATCTTCAGGATGAATAATCATGTTAAAGGACAGATTTGGGTCGTTAATCAATTCCAGAGGATCATAACCGGTAACATCAAAGCAACCGTCACTGACAAATTCAAACGTCCAGGAACGATCATTCCTGCCACGATAGACCATACCTGGAATATTGCTCAAGAGCGAGTTAAGTGCGCGCCGATTTGCAAGTTGACTTGCCTCCGCTTCCTTGTGGCGCTGAATATCGGTCATGGTGCCGATGATGCTGGTTCTTTCTCCGGTCGATGTGGAGGTGGTTTTAGCACGAATGACTACCCAATTGGGGTCCCCTCGCACAGAAAGCAAACGGGCTTCAATTGTGCAGTGTGTTCTTTTACCTTGTGTGAGCGAGTCTAACCTGGCCTCGAGCATTGGCTTGTCTTCGGGGTGGAAAAAGTCTATCAGTAGTTTATCCAGGCAGTCGCGAACTTTGTACTCGAGCATATTCGCCCAAGCGGGATTAAGAAAGATGATTTTTCCTTCAGCATTAAGCTGAAATACGATTTCTTCAAGCCGGTCGATAATGGAGTGATAGTTGAATTGTGGCTCGAAATCACTACTTAATGGATTGACCGCAGAGATCGGCGTGAATTGAAACAGCAACAAATGACTCTGGTCGTCCTCGCGCATACGGGTGAGGCTGGCATTGGATGGCAGGGTGGTTCCATCTGCACATACCAAGCGGATTTTGGTGGAATCGTTTTTAGTTTTGCCCATCGTCGCTTCAGCAGTCAGTTCTGCTAAAACTTGATGGTCAGCAGGATGTATCAGATTTGTGAATGGTATGCCGATAATTTGGTCTGTCATGCCCACCATGCCTAGCGTCTGCAGCAACGGGGTATTTACAAACTTCACTACATAGCCATCCAGCACAGCAGCAGGTGAAGATAAGGCGCTAGAAACTTCCTTGCCCCATGAAGCCTCTTGAGGGAGTTCTCGGCGTGAGCGGGATGATCTGGCGGCAAATAGTGGTTGGACTGCGATCACAACTGCCGCAGAAAATATAGCAACAGCCGTTGAAACCAGCAGGACAACATGTAATAAAAAAGGCCCTTGAATGCTGTACCATGAACCAAGTATTATCATAAAGATAATACTGATGATTAACGTTGAAAAAATGAATAAACTCAT
>DIZU01000049.1:1590-4503 GCA_002429455.1 Methylotenera sp. UBA6020
CTCATTAACATAGACCTGAATACGACAATACTTAGAGTATAAAAAGAACTAGAGAAAATATGCAGAATATTTTGAATATTCCTAAGTTATTACAAGCTTTTGTTAAAAAGCACAAACTTTATGTAAACCTGCATGTATTAGTGGTTTCCATGGTGCTGTCAGTCTTACTCATGCAGGCAGGTTCACTGTTTCTTTTTGACTATATTCCGGATCATCTTGCCGTAGTTCATCGGGCTTATCAAGATCAATCAGTCTGGAAATTTGAGATTTACAAGCTAGAGAATAATCTTAATGATAAAAATGTAACTTTCAACAATTTGAACGATAGTCTGACCGCGTTTGATGGCACCATCTATTCTTGGGCTCGGAATCAACAAGATACCGGGCTGGCTAAAGCCTACAAGAATTTAGAAGCTGCACATCAAGACTTTGCCCATGCCAGAGTGCAAGGATATTCTAAGGCGGTGCTGCTGGATAAAGGCCAGCGTGTGATCAAGGCCTATGACGTTTTTGTTTCGGCGGCGGAAGATGACATCACGACCAAGCAGTCTTTAGTGTCATTGCTGCAGCTTGTATGCCTGTTTCTGGTGTTTTGTATAGGCGCATGCATCATGCTGACCTCGTGGAATCTCTTGATTAACCGGCTGGGAAAAATCATCGCGATTATGCCCAATGATTTAATCTCGGGTAAAAGCAACAACCAGTATGACGATGAATTTGAGATACTGGAAAAATTAACCGCTGAAATGTCTGCAAGGCTTGAAGGCATCCAAGTGGAAACAAAGTGGATCAACAAGACTAGTAAAGAA
Organism: Methylotenera sp. UBA6020; assembly: GCA_002429455.1. Taxonomy (GTDB): domain Bacteria; phylum Pseudomonadota; class Gammaproteobacteria; order Burkholderiales; family Methylophilaceae; genus Methylotenera. The sequence goes on from DIZU01000049.1 coordinate 2,400, forward strand.
AAAATGCGGAAGATGATTCTTTCGCAAGACTTTCTGTTTAAGCTCGCTAAATTAATCGGTAGTTCAGGCCTGAGTGAACTCACCATTAAGAAAGCCCTTTATTCATTAGAACGGGCCTTGGGCGTTAGCAATGTGGCGCTGATTTTCAGTGAAAATGGATCACGCATATCAGCACAGCGTGCGTTATTTTCAAGTTATTGGCCACTGTCTTTCGACGAGACTATGTTTGATGAAAGCGAAAATCCACTTTCAGTGAGCCATGCTACCAAGCTGATTAAAGGCGAATGTGTGCAATGTGTCACGATCCCGCTGGCAAGTCCTAATGGCTGGCTTGGTATTTTGTTGTTGGAAACCGAAGCCAATCATTATTTTGAAGACACCGAGTTACAGCTGTTTGAAGTCACGGCTCAAATGCTGGCACTTTCAATGGGCTTTCAGGCTCGGGAGCAGGAAAGCCGTCGGGTGGCCTTGCTTGAGGAACGAGCCGTCATTGCAAGGGAGTTGCATGACTCTTTGGCTCAGTCACTCTCCTATATGAAGTTTCAGATTGCACGCTTGCAGACAAACTTTGGCACGCAACTCATCGAGTCTGGCGCAGACAGTATTGTTAACGATATGCGAGAAGGGCTGGATAACGCCTATCGTGAGTTGAGGGAATTGCTCACTACCTTTAGAGTGCAGATGGATGTGCGTGGGCTGGATCATGTGCTTGAAGAGGCCATTGAAGAGTTTTCACAAAGATCCAGTTTGAATATTACGCTGGATAACCGCTTGCAAGAATGCCGGCTCAGTGTGAATGAGGAGTTTCATCTTTTGCACGTGGTGCGCGAAGCTCTATCCAATATTGTGCGGCACTCAGGCGCTAAGAAAGTCACTATTGCACTGGTCTTGCAATCCACAGGTGACGTTGTTGTGACGGTGGATGATGATGGGAAAGGCTGCACTTTTGATGAAAGTAAGCCACACCATTATGGCTTAGCTATCATGACTGAGCGTGCTTGCTGCTTGGGAGGCACGATTGAGATTCTTCCCCGACGCCGTGGTGGAACGCGTGTCAGGCTCCTGTTTCGTCCTAAATAACTATTTTCAATTAATCGTAAAGCAAATAAATCAGAAAGTCGGAGAACGCAATGCAAAAGCCTACTACCGTAATAATTATAGATGACCATGCATTATTTCGCCGGGGTGTCAGCCAAATGATCTCCGCCGACCCTGAGTTTTCGGTCATAGGTGAGGCCGCTTCAGGGGCTGAAGGCTTATTGCTGGTGGAAAAGCATAAGCCAGACCTGGTGTTGATTGATCTGAATATGAAGGGCATGAATGGGTTGCAAACGCTCACCCATATTAAAGAGGCCAAGCTAGAGTCGCGTTGTATTGTTTTAACCGTATCCGATGCAGAAGATGACTTGCTTGAAGCGTTGCGGGCGGGTGCCGATGGTTACCTGCTTAAAGACATGGAGCCAGAAGATCTTTGCGCAAACTTAAAAAAGGCCATGTCCGGGGTCACTGTTTTACATGAAAGTCTGACAGAAATTCTCAAAAATGCGCTTATCCACCCAACCCTCAATAGAAGTGAAGAAGAGGTATCACTCACCGAACGCGAGCGGGAGATACTTGAATGCCTTGCCAATGGCCTTAACAATAAAACGATAGCCAGGGCTTTGGGTATTAGCGATACAACGGTTAAAGTGCATATTAAACACCTGTTAAGTAAGCTGAAATTAACCAGCCGGCTTGAAGCGGCAGTGTGGGCGCATAGGAAGAAATAAGTGCCTGCTGTTATGCGGGCTGAGCTAGCGTAGCTAGTTCTTGTGTTTCATTAATATTGGCTGACTTGTATTTTCGAACTTAATAAAGGCTTAACTATGCATCAAAAAAATGCTGGTTTTTCAACTCGTTGCATACATGCTGGGGACATGGATGACCCGTTTGGTTCTCCGCATACCCCTCTGTACGACACTAGCACTTTTAGCTTTGGCTCAACTGAAAAAATGCTGGATGTCATTGAAGGTCGCAAGCCCGGTTTTCTTTATACGCGTTATGGGTCAAATCCAAGCATTGTTAATGTAGAGAATAAGTTTGCCAGTATTGAGCAGGCTGAGGG
>DIZU01000049.1:4628-5219 GCA_002429455.1 Methylotenera sp. UBA6020
GAGGCTGAGGGTGCAATGGCATTTTCTTCAGGCATGGCCGCCATTTCATCCACGTTATTAGCGCATGGCGAACGCGGTGTCATTTGCTTCGGCGAGGTTTATGGCGGCACTTGGGAATTGATGTCGGTGCAACTTAAGGTACTGGGCCGTCAGGTCGAGTTTGTCGGCGCTGAAGACTGGCAAGGGCTTAGCCGCTATTTGTCGCAAGGCTTAGGTCTGGTCTATTTTGAAACACCATCAAACCCGCTGTTGCAGATTATCGATATTGCCCAGGTTTGCCAGCTAGCGCATCAGTACGGTGCGATGGTCGCGATAGATAGCACCTTTGCAACGCCGGTCAACCAGCAAGCACTCACAATCGGCGCTGATATTGTGATTCATAGTGCGACTAAGTATCTGGGCGGGCACAGTGACCTGACAGGCGGCATGGTGGCTGGCAGCCACGCTACGTTGCAGCCATTAAGAGTCTGGAGAAAAAATCTTGGCCAGTGCATGGCGCCAGAAACGGCACATTTGCTTGCCAGAAGCCTGGCTACGCTGGAAGTCAGAGTAAAGCAGCAAAATGCTTCAGCATTGCGAATCGCTAAAATG
>DIZU01000049.1:5296-18785 GCA_002429455.1 Methylotenera sp. UBA6020
GTTCGCGGCGGTGCGAATGCTGCGGTAAAAATGGTTGATGCACTGGCTTTGTTCGCGATTGCGCCTAGTCTCGGCGGCGTCGAGAGCCTTGTGTCACAGCCCGCTTTGACTTCTCACCATGACCTTTCCGCAGCGCTCAGGGCTGAACGCGGCATTAGCGATAATTTAATAAGATTATCCATAGGTCTGGAAAACCCAGATGATATCGAACATGATTTGCTGCAGGCGTTAGCGCTTTTGCTGGTATAAACATTGAAGAATTCTGATCACAGGCATTACATTCGGCTGGCACGCCAGCGTTATAACGATGCGATACTCAATCGTAATGTAGAGGCCATTTGTTCATTTCTTGCGGCTGATTACCATGTGGTGACCGGCCGTGGTGTGCAATCTCATGGCATCGAAGAGCAGCGCCAGCGCTGGATGGCAGCCTTTCAGGCGGATCCTATGGTGCTTTACCGCAGGCGTACCAGGGAATTGCGTTTAAGTGAGTCGTTAGGCAATGCCGAAGAACTCGGCAACTGGGTCGGAAAATATACCTTGGGTCAGCAGAAATTTTTAGTTGCAGGCGTCTATTCAGCAAAATGGCAAAGGCAAGTAAGCGGCGTATGGCTAATCCAAACAGAGGTTTTTACTACGCTACGGTCTAAGGGCTATGAAGTTTAAACGTTGCCACTATTTAATCGTTATCTGGATATGCAAGTAAAGCCATTTTTCTATCTTGAAAAATATATCTGTCCAATAAAATATTAAGCGGCTGCTTACCTTACACCTAAGGAGTACTCTCTAAGAGGCATCAATAACATCAGCGATTTATATGATAATCAACCTAATGATATATCAAAAAAAGCAGAGTTTTTATGAAGCCTAAACAAGCGTACAACACTGAAACGGAACAGGACAAGTTACATGCAGAATTGATTGATGTCCGGCAAAAACTCGGGGATATGAAGCTTGCCAGTTCGGCCATTACAGAAGGCATGTGGGTATTGCATATGGTCAATGGCGACCCTGACCACAAGGACAGCAGTATTCAATGGTCCAACCAGTTCAGAAAACTGCTCGGCTATGACCAGCCGCGCGACTTCCCTGATGGCTGGGATAGCTGGTTCAATGTCGCGCATGGCGATGATCAGGAGAAAGTGTTGGCGGCGTTCAGCGCCCATCTCACCGATAGCAGTGGCAGCACGTCCTATAATGTCGAATACAGGCTGAAGACTGCCGACCGTGGTTATGTGTGGTTTCGTGAGCGCGCCACCACGGTGCGCAACGAAGCAGGGCTGCCAATGACATCAGCCGGCGCGATACGCGACATTAGCGACGAGCGCAACGCTATAGAGCTACACCAGCTCAATCTTAAGCGTAACGAGGAGAACATGCGCCAGATCCTCAATGTGGCAGACACGATCAATCAGATTGCCATGCAGATTAATATTCTCGCCATCAATGCCGCCATTGAAGCCGCGCGGGCAGGGGACGCTGGTCGCGGTTTTGCCGTAGTCGCAAGCGAAGTGCGCAAGCTGGCAGAGCGCACCACCAATGCCATGAATGAGATACGCGGGATGGCTAAGGCGTAATCTACGCATTTTTGCTAGTAAATTAAGCTTGTTTTTTTACCTGGCTGGCTGACACGCCATGTTAGATAAAATACGGCTTATGCAGTTTCCCGGTGTGCTGCTTCAACACACTGGAAAATTAAGCATGCATAGTTAGCCCCATTTTTTAATTTCGCCAAGGTTAATCAGTTTAAGAAAATGTGTCTCGGCAAACTATCGATTAAACTCACCAAGTCATTTATTCGTCTTGGGGCGTTGATTCCAAACTTCTGTTTGATTGGTCAGTTTGATTGATAAGGATAAGGCGGCTATCGTCTGTCTGATCATGCCTAACTATGACATAATAACTCTCACAAAAATGTTACATAGGTGTAGGGTAGCTAGCGCTTCTGGTAAGTTAATGATGCGTGATGTAGTTTAATTGTTACAGATAAAGTGCGATAGGAAGTTTATGGAACACGGTACACATTTACCAGATGAACAACGGTACATTGTTCACAACCTTAAAGAAATCATCCAGATATTAACCGATCTGTCGAGGCGGAAAGTGACGCTCAATGTGTCGTTCAATGATGGCAACGACGTATATCTGACTACCGTTATTGAAGTGGACACGAAGAATCATGCGGTTCATCTGGATATTGGCCGTGATGAGGCTTTTAATAGCCGATTACTGGCAAGCCAGCATGTGGTTTTTTTGAAAGAAGATGGTGTCAGAATCAAGTGGGCGAGCAAAAATCTCTCTGTGGTCACCCTGAAAGATGGCAAGGCAATCAAGATCGCTTTACCTCAAAACTTGATCCGTTTGCAGCGCAGGGAGTTTTTTCGTATTGCCACACCGTTAGCGAATCCCGTGCTATGCCAAATTCCTATGCCCAATGAAACTGATCCCGAAGTGAAGGAGACGCTGGAGCTTGCGCTAGTTGATGTCAGTTTGGGAGGTATTGGGCTAATCGCATCAGATCCATTGCATCCTGCGCTAGTAGGAGGCGTGAGTTTTGATGGTTGCAAAATAAATTTCCCTGACGTGGGGATGGCCAGTCTAACGCTGCAGGTACAGAATGTTATTCCAATGACCATGAAAGACGGTGCCATGAAATATCGTATTGGCCTCCAATATGTAGAGCCATCACGCGGCAATGAGGGGCTGATCCATCGCTACACATTCAACTTGGAACGTTTAGCAATGGCTATCGCGAAGGATGAGTAGTTTAAGTATTTAAGATGATAGCGCCACATTGCGCGGAGTTATCAAAGGACTATGAGCGACAGCCGCAGCACTAGGCAAAAGGTTAAACTGGAGCTCTGTGGTTAATGGCACAAAGAAGGCGAAAAATATTTTATGTTGAATGTACTTTATATCGTATGGCAAAGTGAGGATGATTTAGGAGTAGCGATCATCGATGAGCAACATAGAGCGATTGTTGCGACGATTAACTCGCTCTATTATTTCATTCAGGAGGGATGGGGAATTTCCGCATTGGCCCCTACACTCAGCATCATCAAAAGTTACTCTGCCTTCCATTTTAAAACGGAAGAAGGCATATTATCCAAAGTGGGCTATCAGGATATACAAAAACATATCGCTGCCCAGAAGAAATTTTCCAGAGAAGTTGATGCTGTGGCGCGTGAGGCCATTGACTATAGAGATCCGTCATTGCTGCTCAAGTTTCTGAGAGACTGGTGGGTAAATCACCTGCATACCGAGCATATGGAGTATGCCGCTTCCTTAGGTAAGCTGAAGGACAATACTCCTCGCTGATTTAGCTGTTGTTACTGCTCAGCGTCATGCAGGTTATTCAGCATACGTTTAAGCATGCGCATTGGATTGTAGACTTCAAGCGATATAGGCTAAATGTCCTGATCCCAGTAAACCTTTAAGTTTTTTGTTTGATGGCGAGTACCGACTGATTACGCAAGGTGCGTAATAATGAAAGTTGTTTGGGTGAAACCTGCATGGCGTTAGCCTGTTCCATATCTGCATAAAAGAGGCCGACCGGTTTACTGTTGACCAGCACCGGTAATAGTAGGAAGCTCTGCGAAGAAACGGCTTGCCGATACCATTTGGGGATTTTGCTAGCAATATTTTCTGCCGAGATGTCTTCAATTAGCAGGTCTGCGCCTTTGCTCATGGCTAAGTGGAACACATCGGGCGCAAAATCCGCAGCGTCTAAATCCAGGCCGAAACGAAATTTCGGCAGTACAGCATCCGTATCCTGACCAAAGCCGAAGCGTGCCATCATCTGCCGGGTTTTTACATCGCGTACAAGCAGCATGGTGCGGTTAAATCTCATGCCGCGGTGCATGGTTTCCAGCACCATCTGCATGATGTCATTCAGTTTATGCTCTTCGACCAGTGTATTGGTAATCTCCTGGATACCTTCGGTGAGTATGGTTTCAGGGTCAATCTTGGGCGATTCGCCAATATTTTCATCCTGATTTTCAGTTGCCATACTTAATTGTGTAATGCCCGTCAGGCTGTCAGGCTCTACAGATTTTTTGTTGGCTTGCTCTCCAGATACAGCACCAACCCAGGTTTTGACGCGTTTCATCAGCATGCTCTGCGTAAGATCAAGGTTAATGATCCTGGCGCGCGTAGCAAGCTCGTTCAGGCCATTTTCCATCGCTTTGCGCAGTTGCTGTTCAGAAATGCCGATGGCGGCTTCATAACGTTTCGCCAGTAGCTTGAGTGCTTTGGACTGGTCTGCACTATTGCCACCACCACCGCCACCGCTGGCGATAGCGCATAACTCGTGGGCAAGGTTGACGGTAACCGACAGGTTTTCCAGCTCGCTATGCGGTTTGGTGATTTTATCCCCGGTCAGTTTACGCATGCCTGCGATCAAGCGGGTCGGGAAATTCCAGCTTTTGGCGATGCCTATGCCAAGCTCGTTATAGGTGATGCCAAGCACCTGTATCGCTGCTTTATCTTCAGTTGTCCCTTGTTCTATCAGGCGCGCAACTTGCTGGCTTTCTTCAAAGAAATAGAAACTGGCTAATAACTTGCCGAGGTTGCGGAACATTGAGCAGATCATCGCCTCTTCGGCATCCCGGATATTATGCACCGCCGAGAACTGTGCTGCGACAATCCCGGCGAAGAATGAGGCTAATACATCATCCTTGAGCTGGGAAGCTTGTGCCTTATTTTGCAGAAAATCCAACAGGATCAGCGTCATGGCGACATTGCGCACCGTCTCAAAACCGAGTATTACCACCGCTTTTGAAATGGTATTGATCTTGCCGCCAAATTGACCATAAGTGCTGGTATTCACCAGTTTCAATAGTTTGTTGGTCAGCGCAAAATCTTGCAGGATGCTTTGTGCCAGCAGATTGGTGCTAGCCGAATCGTTATCAACCACCTTGTTGATTTCGCTGATAGTGGAAGCCAGCGCAGGAAAGTCGCTTTTGCTGCGCATGCGGCGCAGCAAAAAATTCAGCGTACTATGCGTGTCGGTGGCGTGATGTTCGTCGCGAGCCGGGTTGAGATAGTCCTGTAAAGCCGCTTTCATGGCTTCGGCGTCAGCAAATCGATCTCCGGGATTCTTGGCGGTAGCCTTGAGAATAATTCCCTCCAGTTGCTCATCAACATGCGTATGGCTGGCAGAGGGCGAGGTGTTCGCTGCGTTGGTTTTTTTGCGAGGGGTTTCTTGGTTATTGCTATTATCTGTAGCAGGGCTACCGGTCACCAGTTCACGCAAAATCATGCCAAGCGAAAATAAATCGGCACTGGGCGTGGCATGATTGCCCGCCATGATTTCCGGGGCGATATAGTGGGGCGTGCCATCGATTTTACTGATTTTGAGCGATTGCTTAGTGATGCTGCGCGCAATACCAAAATCCATGATCAATGGCTGACCGTTCTCGGCAATCATAATATTGGCTGGTTTCAGATCCAGATGGACAATGCCCTGCTGGTGCGCATGGTCGGCACCTTCAAGTACGCCACAGATGATTTGAGCCGCCTGCGCCACAGGCAGTGCTTTTTCGGCATTGAGTAGTTGCGCTAATGTCTGCCCTTCTACAAAGGCATAAACCAGATAAGGTGCGGCATCGTGCTCGCCGGCATCAAACAGGGTGACGATGTTCTGGTGTTGCAATTGGCTGACGATACGCGCCTCTTGCAGCAGTACATCCATATTGCCAGCACCATGCAGCAATGTTTTGATGGCAACCTGGCGGTCCAAATGCGGGTCACGTGCCAGATAGACAGCGCCTTGTGCGCCTTCACCGAGCTTTCGTACCACTTCAAAGCGGCCTATTTTATTGGCCATAGCTTACTTTCCTGATATCAAGGGTCATATGGACTCAATTGATTGTTGTGCAGAATAATCAAACCGAATAATAGCGTTCAGACTACTGTTTTTTTATGTTTTTGCTAAGATAATTTAGCCTATAAATTATAGCTGAATTACCTTAACGCTTAGCCGGCATTGTCTGTAATATCGGCCATTTTTGCTTTATCTGAAGTCTATACTGGCATTGCGATCATCTGTCAGCATACAAAATGGCCGCGTAAATGCCATGTTGCTCAGTTGCATGTTGTAGTTTTACTGCGGTTCAGTTTCATTAAGCGGAAGCGCAAAACCTTCTTTGACTTCTTCCATTACGATATAACTTCTAGATTCCTGTGCGCCTGGTAGCGTGAGCAATATATCGCCAAGCAATGTGCGATAGTCGGACATTTGTGCGATGCGTGCTTTGATGAGGTAATCAAAATCACCGGAGACCAGATGGCATTCGAGTACGCTGGGTAGTTTGAGAATTTCTTGCTTGAACTTGCTGAAAATCGCGCTAGATTTGGTGGAGAGCTTTAATTCCACAAAGACCAACAAAGACAGCGCCAGCGCATGTGGATTGAGGCGTGCATGGTAGCCCAGAATCACGCCTTCTTTTTCCAGCGTTTTTACGCGTTCGCCACATGGCGTGACAGAAAGTCCAACCCGTTCAGCCAGTTCGGTAATGGGGATGCGCGCATTTTCTTGCAACACAGACAAAATTTTGGTGTCAATACGATCAAGTTCACGCACTGCATGGGTACGGATGCGCATAATGTATAGTAAATAATCCTGAGGTTAAATTAGTATTACTTAAAAAAAGAGTACCAGTAAAGTTATCGACTGTAGCCAAAGTCATTGTAGGCCAATAATATGCATACTGTTATCGCGGTGCGTAGCTTGAATGATTATGCGGCAATAATTCAGAAAATAATCATTATTAGACATTGAAAATAAGATTTTTTAACTATAAATAACTAAAAATTAAGTTAACTACCCATGTTGTTTGAAAATAAACTATGTACATGTTCTATTTGTACTGTTTTAAGTTTTTGTTATACCTTGTTATTTTTACAAGGCGACTTGTGAGGAGCTGCGATGCGAGTGCTTATATTAGGGTCTGGCGTAGTGGGCGTAACAAGTGCTTATTATCTGGCACAAAAAGGCTTTGAAGTCACGGTGATAGACCGTCAGCCCGCGTCAGGGATGGAGACCAGTTTTGCCAATGCCGGGCAGATTTCTCCCGGCTACGCAGCACCGTGGGCTGCACCGGATGTGCCACTCAAGGCGCTGAGATGGATATTTCAGCGGCATGCGCCGCTCGCTATCAAACCAGATGGCTCATTATGGCAGTTGCAATGGGCCATGCAGTTTTTGCAAAACTGTAATACTCAAAGTTACAACCTTAACAAAGAGCGCATGGTGCGTTTAGCTGAATATAGCCGTAATTGCTTGCGTGAGTTACGTGCCAGCAGCGGTATTCAGTACGAAGCGCGCACACTAGGTACGCTGCAAGTGTTCCGTAGTCAATACCAGTTGGATGCCGCCGCTAAGGATATTGCCGTGCTGAGTCGTTGTGGCGTACCTTTTGAGCTATTGGACCGTGATGGTTGCGCCCAAACAGAACCTGCTTTAGGTTTAGTTAAACAAAAACTAATGGGCGGTCTGCGTTTGCCGGGCGATGAAACGGGTGATTGCCAGCTATTTACCACGCGTTTGGCTGAAGCGGCAACTAAGCTCGGGGTGACGTTCCGCCAAAATATCTCGATTACGCGCTTGCTGACCACTGGTGGCAAGGTCAATGGCGTTGAAGTCAATACGCAGGGTGAAGGCCAGTCTGATAAAGAGATGCTACATGCAGACCAGTATGTGGTGGCACTGGGTAGTTACTCGCGCCAGCTCATGCAAAGTCTAGGCATTAGTATTCCCGTATATCCGGTGAAAGGTTATTCGTTGACCATGCCCGTAGTAAATGCAGCAGCATCGCCTGTTTCTACCGTGTTAGATGAAACCTATAAAGTGGCGATTACGCGCTTTGACCATCGTATTCGGGTGGGAGGCATAGCGGAACTGGCTGGATTTGATTTAAGCCTGAACCTGAAACGTCGTAAAACGCTGGAAATGGTTACCAATGACTTATTCCCTAATGCCGGTGGTGCGTCCAGTGCCACGCTGTGGGCAGGACTGCGCCCGATGACACCTGATGGTACGCCGATTATTGGCCGGGTATCAGCGCAAGCCCGGCATGATAATCTATGGCTCAATACCGGCCACGGCACGCTTGGCTGGACCATGGCCTGTGGCTCAGGGCAACTGCTGGCAGATTTGGTAGCCAACCATCGCCCGGCAATTCAAAGCGATGATTTGGATTTCAGTCGTTATGGCCAAGCCGTTCATAAACGCACCCTTGCCAAATACGCACATTTGGCGCATAAGCCATAATCATGAGCCGTCCCGCAATCGCGCATATCCGTCTGGATGCGTTTCGTCATAACTACCGTATTGCCAAACAATGCCATGGCGGTAAAGCGCTGGCCGTGATTAAGGCCAATGCCTACGGCCACGGCGCCGTGCAGTGTGCAAATGCCATTGCCGATGTCGCTGATGGCTTTGCCGTAGCCGCAATCGAAGAGGCGCTGCAACTGCGTGAGGCCGGCATCACCGCACCAATTTTGCTGCTGGAGGGTTTTTTTGAAGCTGCAGAGTTACCGCTAATTGTGGCGCATAATTTATGGATAGTGATTCATCATGCCTGGCAGCTGGAAGTGCTGCTGGCAGCTAAGCTGGCGCAAGCTGTGCAGGTCTGGCTCAAGCTGGATAGCGGCATGCATAGAGAGGGTTTCCCGCCTGCTGAATATGCTAGTGCTTATGCACGCTTGAGCCAGCATGCCAACGTGGACAAGATCGTGTTGATGAGCCATTTTGCCGATGCGGATAATCTAAACTCTCAATATACACAGCAGCAAATAGAAGTGTTTAAACAAACCATACTTGATTTGAAAGGTGACGTAACAACAAATAACCCTATCGACTTGCTAGAAATCAGCTTGGCAAACTCGGCCGCTATTTTGGGTTGGCATCAGGCGCGGGGCGACTGGTCGCGGCCTGGTATTATGCTGTATGGTGCAAATCCACTGCCTGAGATTGGCGATAGCTCCAACAATATATTACAGCCAGTCATGCAGTTAACATCCCGCATCATTTCGATACAAAAGGTCACCCAGGGCCAGTCGATTGGCTATGGCGGCATATTTACCGCTGAGCACGACACGACGTTGGGTATCGTGGCATGTGGCTACGCCGATGGCTATCCGCGAGCTGCAACAACTGGCACCCCAGTGGCCGTTGACGGCAAAATAACCCGATTGATCGGCCGCGTATCAATGGATATGTTATTTGTTGACTTGACCGATTTTGACCATTCAATTGGCTTATCTGACGTAGGAATAGGCAGTTCGGTGGAGTTATGGGGAGACCAGGTGCCAGTCAATGCGGTTGCAGTTGCTGCGGGTACGGTTGCCTATGAATTGTTTTGTAACGTCAAACGGGTACAATTTCACTATTCAGATACTAAGTTCTAATCAGATACTCAAGCTCTAATTTTTAATCATCCAATAAAGAAAGAAATCACATGCACGTTATCCAAACGCCACTCGCCCCTGCTGCTATTGGACCTTATTCACAAGCCATGGTCGTTGGCGACTTATTGTTTACCTCTGGACAAATTCCCCTACGTGCAGATGGTACGCTGGTAGAAGGTGATATTGCCGTGCAAACACAGCAAGTGTTGAGTAATTTGCGTGCGGTAATTGAGGCCGCAGGTGCCAATTTATCCAAAGTGGTCAAAACTACCGTATTTTTGAAAAATCTGGAGGATTTCGGCGTGATGAATGGCATCTACGCAGAAGCATTTGGTAGCCATACACCAGCCAGATCTACCGTGCAGGTCGCCAAGTTACCGCGCGATGTGCTGGTGGAAATTGAAGCGATTATTTCTTTAGCATAAGTCTGTGTAGGGCGCAATAACCAACGGGCATTGCGCCGCATTCAAACTTCATCTTTGGCGTAATGCACTGCGTTTATTACGCCCTACGTGGTGGTTTTCAGTACGCCGTGATTAAACAAATTAAGCCGTATTTATGCGCTTTATTATGCAATTGCGGTAGGGTGCCTTAAGTGTAGTATTGCAGATACTTAGCATAAGAATGACTTGCAATCGGGTTTCTTTTAAATCAAATTTAGAGATGGCTACCAACCAAAACTTTGCATCCACCTAGCATACATTCTGTATTGACCCAGCTTATCACGCTCACTAACGAGCGCGACGTGGTTGCGCTTGAGTTTGCGTTGGCGCAGGCGTTGTTTGATTTGATTACGCCGGTCAATGTCGATAGTGCCAAATCAGTAGTGATCTACCGCGTGGTAGATATCAAGAAACAGCTTTTCTCAGTGGTGGTCATCGGCAAAAAACCTAGGGAAGAGAGTCTTTCTTCACCCATGAAGCAGGTGCTTACCGACTGTTTCATGTCGGGTGAGTGTCGTGCCTATGAGCAAGAGGCTGAACCTTACTCTACGCTCTATCCGTTAAAGAATTCTACTGGCCATACGATGTCCGTCATCGCCATAGAGGCGCCGGTACGTGACCCGCATCTGCATGAAACTATCGCTATGCTGCTACAGATATACCAGAACTTTACCGGTCTGCTCAATGACAATGAGCACGATACCTTGACCGGTCTGCTCAATCGCAAAACCTTTGAGTATAAGATCAACAAGGTTTTAGCGCAGATGCAGAAGACGAGCAAGCGCATGGATGACAAGCTTGATCGAATACATTTTCTGGCAATTTTCGATATTGATCATTTTAAGAACGTGAACGACGAATTTGGTCACCTGATTGGTGATGAAGTGTTGCTGCTGTTTTCACAGTTGATGACGCAGACTTTCCGCGATAGAGACCAGTTATTTCGCTTTGGTGGCGAGGAGTTTGTCGGCGTATTTGAATGTGCGAGTTCTGCTGATATACAGAGTATCCTCGACCGTTTCAGGCAAAAGGTCGGTAACTTCGCATTTCCGCAGGTCGGCAAAGTAACTGTGAGTGCCGGATACACGGAGATTTCAGCTTATGATGCTTCCAGCCAGTTGATAGACCGCGCGGATGTGGCGCTCTACTATGCAAAAAATAATGGACGCAACCGCGTTTGTCATTATGAACAACTGATTGCAGTGGGTGCCTTGCAAGAAAACAAAAAAGAAGGCGATATAGAGCTATTCTGAAGCGTATTTCTATCAATTCGAGTAGTTAACAAGTATCTAACGTTAAACTAGGCGCCAGGTCAGACAAGGCGCAAGCCAAAAAATGCAATGCCGCATTTCTATGCTGCGACAGCGCTAGCTGTTGTTATTTTTAGGGGTTGTCAATAGCGGGAGTTGCAGCAATCCAGCTATTGGTATGGTGTGGCGACATGGTGCCGGATCAATGTAGGGAATTTCGGCAGTTCATGCAAATTAAAGAATTAGAACAATTATTGACAGCGAGTGTTGGTATGCTACTTATTATCGGCACATCATCAACACATGCGCAGTCTGCCGAGGCGGGCAACGCCTCTGCGCTTGCGCAAGTTGAGATCAGTCTCAGTGACCTCCAGATTACTGATGCACGGGCTAGTTTAGCGACGGCGCAGGAACTGCGCGGACACCTAGCATGACTCCACACTCTTCCCGGCTATTTTATGCAATCCCTGCAATATTCTGGTTGGTATTGCTTACGCTAGGCTTGTGTGGCAATGCCTGGGCAGACGATGCAATCGGTATCTGGCGCAACGAGGTGACCTTGGCGCGCATACTGGCAGAAAACAATGCTTCGGCGGCCTACAAGGAAACTCAGCGCCTGCAATCAACACGCCCGGTCGAGGCAACGCCCGCTGATCAGGTGCGGCTGCTGAATCTGCTGTCGCGCATTGAGGTCTATCTGGCCTTGACCGAATCGGCTGCGGCGCATGCCCAGCAGGCTTTTGATCTGGCCAAGCGGCATGCTGACCGGGTAGGGCAGGCCGAGGCCGATCTCAATGTGGCGTTGAGTGCAATCAATCAGGGCCGGCTAGATGCGATGTCTACCGCCATCATTCACAGCATGACAGTGCTTGATGGCGTGGATCGGCCGGACTTGCTGAGCGAGGCAATGTTGCGGGCGGCCATGATGTATCGCCGGCAGGGACAGGTTGACGCATCCGTCACCATCGCCATGCAGGCGCTGGAAATGGCCCAGCGCTCTGGCGATATTGTTGCGCTGGTCTATGCCCATCAGGGAATGGCTATTTCGTTCGAACAAAGTGAGCATCTAGTTGAAGCTCGTGAGCATTACATGCAGGTGCGCGAACAGGCGCGTGCTGCCCATATGCGACGCCTGGAGGCTGAAGCTGTCGTGGGTTTGGGTCGCGTGACCAACCTCCTTGGGGATGTGCTAGGTGGAGAGCGCCTCATACGCGAAGCTATTAATATGTTCCGCGAAGTTGGCAGCCCCTTTAGCGTTAATTTTGGCTTGTATGCCCTTGCTGAGAATCTGCAGCAACAAGGCCACGCGGCGGCTAGCCTGCCACTGTTCGACGAGGTGGTGGCGACCTATGAAAAATATCCCAACAAAATCGGCCTGTGGTGGGCTCTGAACGCCCGCAGTACGAACTACCTGTCGCTGGGACGTGTCGATGCCGCAAGTGCCGATGCCGAGCGCGCCTACACGTTAGCCAAAAATATCGGTTTTCCGCTTTACCTGAGCGAAAGCGCAAAATGCCTGGCTGCGATTGCCGCCGCCCGTGGCGACCATAGACGCGCCTACCAACTCTCCGCTGAGGCGGACAAAATGGCGGCCAAAGCCATCCGTGAGAGTACCGGCAAACACATGGTTGAGCTCGCCCAACGTTACGCGACCGAAAGTAAGCAGCGCCAGATCAGTGAGCTGAACCGCCGTAACGAGTGGCAGACCGTAGAGCTCCAGAAACAGACATTGCAGCAACGTTGGCTGTGGACCGTGCTGGGCGGCAGTATCATCATACTTGCCGGTGCGGCGATTTTCTTGCTGCGCCTGCGGCGTAGCCATTACCAGCTTAAAGACACACATACGCAGCTTCAGCAATACCAAAGCAACCAGCAAGCCATGTTGGATGCTATCCCGGATATGCTGTTCGAGCTCGGGCTGGATGGTCGCTACTACAACTATTATTCCTTACACTCTGATTTATTGGCAGCACCCGCCAGCGATCTTATCGGGAAAACTGTTTCTGATGTGATGCCGCAGGATGCGGCGGAGATATGCCTGTCTGCCTTGCAAGAAGCGCATGAAAAAGGCCTGTCTACCGGCAAGCAGTTTGGATTGTTACTACCGCAAGGCATATGCTGGTTTGAGATTTCCATTGCCCGCAAGTCCATGAGCGAGGGGGAAGAGCCGCGTTTTATTGGCCTCTCCCGCGACATTACCGAGCGCAAGCAGATGGAGGAACAGTTGAGTGAGCAGGGAAGGGAACTGCGCATGCTGATCGCCAATACGCCGGATGTTATCACACGCTACGACCGCGATTGTCGGCGCAGCTACATCAGCCCGAATTACGAGGCGGTGTACGGTCAAGCCAGTGTCGGCGGTGTTAGGCAAAAAGCCAACCGAAT
>DIZU01000117.1 GCA_002429455.1 Methylotenera sp. UBA6020
TACTAGCTATAAAAAGGCTGCAGTAAAGTAAAAAAGGGCAGAAATCTGCCCTTTTTTACTTTGCTGCAGCCTTTTTATAGCTAGTATTTTTTTAAGTGTTGTGCTCTTTAGTACGTGAATTTAATAATGTTCATTAATATTTTTTAGTAAGCGTCAGCGCAATATCTTGTCGCTTCATATCCAGCCTATTAAGCGCACTCATCCCCAGCAACACAATGGAAGGTGAACCACCTTCCAGCACACTACCCTCTACTTGACTGAGACTGATGCCACCAATTTTAAGGTTGGCAATAGTAATGCGGTATGCTGTCACCACACCATTCGCGGTGCCAACTTGCACTCGCTCACCGCGTTTGTAATCAATATTCGCAAATTTGGCATCAGCACTATTGAGCGCAACCGTCGTCGCCCCGGTATCTAACAGAAACTTAAGCGATGCCCCGTTAATTTGGCAATCTGATACAAAATGTCCCTGTGTATTAGCATAGAGCGTAACGCTTGGACTAGCGCCTGCGGAACTCCCGCCCACGGAAGCGGCTTGCCCCATACCCAGTTGCTTGGTTTTACCCTCAATTTGCAAAGTCGCCAGTTTGCTATCCGCAGCAAGCAGCTTAACGCCCTCACTGGTTTGGCCAACAGTCAATGTTTTGGGTTTCCCCCCGTTGATCATCACCACAGCTTTATTACTAAAAAGCCCAACGATATTGACCTGTGTGTCCGCAACACAAATGTCAGTAGCCAGCATGCTGATCAGAAACAGGTTAAATCCAAACACTATCGTCCTACTCAATACAGCGCGTAATTTCATCTAAACATCCCCGGTGTGTTTTGCTGCCCATGACCCAGTTTTAAACCCAATCCTATTACAGCCAATCCTATTAGCGGGAAGATAGCTGCGAGCATGAATGTCTGCTGTCCACCCAAATACTGTAGGGCATAGCCGCCAGCCACACCTCCAGCGGTACCACCAATGCCATAGGCCACACTGTTATAAATCGCCTGACCACGTGCTTGGTGGCGTCCATTAAAAAACTGCGTAATGACTTCAACTGAAGCGGCATGAAAGCTGCCGAACGTAGCAGCATGTAAGCTTTGCGCTAATATTAATAGCCAAATATTATCAACGGCAATACCAATTAAACTGAACCGAAGAACCGCCAGCACCAAGCTGATGAGTAAAATTGCTTTTAAACTGTAACGTGCCATGATTTTTGGCATCAGCATAAAAATACCGATTTCACAGATCACGCCTACTGCCCACAGCAAACCTATCATGCCTTTGCTATAGCCATGTTCACTGAGGTAAATAGAATAAAAATTATAAAGTACGCCGTGCGCAGTCACCATTAACGAACAGCCCACTAATAAGGCAATCACGTTAGGCTGTTTAATGACATGCCAAATTGAAAAGTGGTCATGGTCATGTGCCACTACTTTTGGGTCAGGCAACGTATATGAGAGCATAAATAAGCTCATCTGCACGATGAGCAAAAACCACAGCAAGCTTTTAATACCAGAAAAATCAATTAAAAAGCCCAGGATTACAGCCGCCACGATAAAACCTAGCGAACCCCACATGCGAATACGGCTGTAATGGCCGTTGGTAGTGGCTAAGTGCGCTAATGTCAGCGACTCGGCCAAGGGTAAAGTTGAACTGGTAAATATACTTAACGCCGCCATTACAAAAAACAGCCAAAAAAAGCCGTGCGCCCAAAACACGGCAGTAAATCCACATAAACCTAGAAAAGCGGTGAGTTTAATCCACTGTGCGCGTTTGCCGGTATGGTCTGCCAGCCAGCCCCAAAAATTGGGGGCAAAGATACGACTGATTTGAAATAGAGACATCAAGATGCCGATGTCGGCAGGACTAAACTGCTCTGATTTTAGATACAAGCCCCAATAGGGAACGAACGCCCCGACGAAGAAATAATAGATGAAATAAAAACGAGAAAGTCGCCAATGTAGCGAATGATGCTGGCCTTGTATTAAAGCATCGCTCACAAGCAGCTATAGCTTAGGAATACTGGTTACAACATCCGCATTTTGTGCACGATGGCGTAAAGCATGATCCATCAGCACCAGCGCCAGCATAGCCTCGGCAATTGGTGTGGCGCGTACACCTACACAAGGGTCGTGACGACCCGTGGTTTGCATCGTCACCGCATTGCCATTTTTATCAATGGAGCGACGCTCTTGTGGAATACTTGAGGTGGGCTTTAACGCCACATTGACACGAATCTCTTGGCCTGTAGAAATGCCGCCTAGCACGCCACCGGCATGATTGGTCACAAAACCTTGTGGCGTCATTTCATCACTATGTACACTACCACGCTGGGCAATACTGGCAAAACCAGCACCAATTTCCACGCCTTTTACGGCGTTAATGCTCATCATGGCGTGGGCAATATCTGCATCAAGCCTATCGAATACCGGCTCGCCCCAGCCTACAGGCACGCCTTCTGCCACTACAGTAATTCGCGCACCAACAGAGTCGCGCTCAGCACGGACTTTATCGAGGTAAGCTTCTAATTGCGGCAATACAATGGTATTAGGCGAAAAAAACGGATTGTCGTTGACGCAATCCCAAGTTTCAAACGGAATGGCAATTTCACCCAATTGACTCATATAGCCACGCACGATGACACCGAAACGTTCCTTCAACCATTTTTTCGCGATTGCTCCAGCGGCCACGCGCACGGCTGTTTCACGCGCGCTTGAACGTCCACCACCCCGATAATCACGTACGCCATACTTTTGGCTATAGGTGTAATCTGCATGGCCGGGTCGAAAAGTATCCATGATTTTGCTGTAATCCTGGCTACGTTGATCAGTATTGCGAATCAACAAGCCGATAGGCGCGCCAGTAGTTTTACCTTCAAATATACCGGATAGTATCTCGACTGCATCAGCCTCCTGGCGTTGCGTCACATGCCGCGAAGTGCCTGGTTTACGACGATCCAAATCAATTTGCAAATCTTCTGCGCTTAATTCAAGTCCAGGAGGGCAACCATCGACTACGCCGCCAATTGCAGCGCCGTGTGATTCACCAAACGATGTCAGCGTAAAAAGTGTACCTAGTGTGTTGCCAGACATGATGCTATCTCAAAAAAATTTGGTTAATTTTAGCATATCGCTACTTAACATAT
>DIZU01000016.1:0-8387 GCA_002429455.1 Methylotenera sp. UBA6020
CCGCCAGACGTCAATCATAGTGAGTTCAAATTTACACCGATCAGTAAGAAACAAATTTTATACGGATTAGGCGCGGTAAAAGGTACCGGTTTGGCCGCAATCGAGGTGATATTGCAGGCACGTCGCCAAGGTGGCCCATTTAAAGATTTATTTGATTTTTGTAATCGCTTGGATCTACGCAAAGTAAACCGCCGTGTGGTGGAATCATTAATTCGTGCGGGTGCGTTTGACAAACTCTCTACAGATAATGTGAATCCAAGTCGAAATGCCTTGTTGGCAGGCGTAGCGATGGCAATGGCGGCAGCCGAGCAGAACAGTGCCAATAGTAACCAAAATAGCTTGTTTGGCGAAGTGGCCGATCAGGCGGCGAATATCCTGCCTACTGTACCTGACTGGTCTGAACAGCAGCGCTTGCAAGAAGAAAAAGCCGCGCTCGGTTTTTATTTTAGTGGGCATCCTTATTGGGCGTATCAAAAAGATTTAAGCCAGTTTATCAGCACGACGTTGGCTAATTTAACCCCTAAAGAGCAGCCGCAACTCTTGGCTGGTATTGTCTCGGGGGTGCGTAACCGTATGACAGCGCGTGGAAAAATGGCAATAGTGGGGCTTGATGACGGCACTACACGGATTGAAGTTGTGGTGGGCAATGATTTACTCAATCAATATCAATCTTTATTAAAAGATGACCAGTTGATTATTGTCGAAGGTCGAGTGAGTAACGATGAGTTTTCTGGCGGCGTTAGGGTCAATGCAAGAAAACTGCATAATCTATCCAGCTTGAGAAACAGCCGCGCCAGTTTTTTGAAGATATCCTGTAATGGGCAAGCGGATGCCGTTAAATTGAAATCCCTGTTGAAGCCTTACTGTAAAGGCGCGTCAGACGAGCAGCGTGGTTGTGCTGTTAAAGTGGAATATCATAATAAAATCAGTAAAGTGGAGTTGATGTTAGGCAATGACTGGCGGGTAGATTTGCACGAAGAGTTGATTGCAGGCTTAACTGAATGGTTAAGTCGTGATAACGTAAAAATCCTATATAATTGAGTTGGATTTTTTGTGATTCAAATTTTTTTTGAGAATACAGTTTTGATGATTGAGTTAAGCGCATGAAAATAAGTTATTTAGATTTTGAGCAGCCCATTGCTGAGCTTGAGGCCAAGATTGAAGGCTTGCAGTCAGCCCATGATGACCATGATAATTTGGATATTTCTAAAGAGTTAAGCGCTCTGGAAAAGAAAAATAAAAAACTTTCAGAAGATATTTATGGCAACTTAACTGCGTGGCAGATTTCTCAGTTAGCGCGCCATCCGCAACGCCCTTACACGCTTGATTATATTCAGGGGTTGTTTACGGGGTTTGAAGAATTGCATGGTGATCGCGCTTATGCTGATGATCCGGCTATTGTCGGTGGACTTGCGCGGTTTGAAGGCCATCCTGTGATGGTGATTGGGCACCAAAAAGGTCGTGACGTAAAAGAGCGACAATATCGAAATTTTGGTATGCCGCGCCCTGAAGGCTATCGCAAAGCATTGCGCTTATACCGTCTGGCAGAAAAATTTAACATTCCTATCATTACGCTGATTGATACCCCAGGCGCCTATCCCGGCATTGGCGCTGAAGAACGTGGACAATCAGAAGCCATTGCACGTAATTTATACGTAATGGCCGAACTTAAAACGCCTATTATTGGCGTAATTATTGGTGAAGGTGGCTCAGGTGGGGCATTGGCACTGGGGGTGGTCGACCAATTGTTGATGTTGCAATATGGCACTTATTCTGTAATTTCACCTGAAGGTTGCGCCTCAATCTTATATAAAAGCGCAGATAAAGCCTCTATCGCTGCGGAGTCGCTCGCCATCACGGCGAATCGCCTAAAAGCGATGGGCTTGGTCGATCGTATTATTCCAGAACCACTGGGTGGCGCGCATCGCTCGCCAGAAGTGGTGATAGAAACTTTACGTGGTGCGCTAAAAGAAGAACTGGCACGCTTAAAAGTAAAATCAATAAAATCGTTATTAGTTAGCCGTTATGAGCGCTTAATGGGCTATGGAAAATTCAAAGAAGCGGTTGAAAAACAGTAGTTCTGTAAGTGGTGCAATCGCGTCCAGTGCCGTAACATCTAGTATTCTAATATCCGGCACCGAAACGTCAACGCATCTCTTAGTACTGCAACTGAATGCTTTTTTAAGTAAGCACTTAAAACAGGACTCAAGCCCGCAACTACTGCTGGCTTTGAGTGGCGGGCTGGATTCTTGTGTTTTGCTACATCTGCTAGTTGAAGCTCGAAAGCAATTAGTTAAGGCAGGTTGCGCCTTTCCTTTTGAATTGCATGCCATGCATGTACATCATGGCTTAAGTACAAATGCAGATCGTTGGGCTGACTTTTGTCTGAATCAGTGCCAGTTACTCAATGTGCCTTTGCAAATTGTGCATGTCAACGTTACAAAAAATCCCAGTTCAGGGATTGAAGCTGCCGCCAGACTATTACGTTATGAGGCCTTATTCAACTACAGGTTGGATGCCAAGCGTTTTTCAGAAGATATGCCTGTTACAGAAGTTTTGCCGGATTTTGTTGTGACGGCACATCATCAAGACGACCAAGCAGAAACGCTGCTTTTGCAAATGTTCAGAGGCGCAGGCGTTAAGGGTTTATCCAGCATGGCCGCCGTGGATATCATCCGGCGTTTGTTGCGTCCTTTACTGAACATATCACGCAAAGAACTCCATGAATATGCCGTGCTAAATGCTATTCAATGGTGCGATGATGAAAGCAATGACAATACGCATTATGAGCGCAATTTTATCCGTCATGAGGTCATGCCAATCCTAGAGTCGCGTTACCCAGCTGTGAAGTCAGTGCTTGCCAGAACGGCATCACATTTGGCAGAGGCAAACGATTTAGTCGATACCTTGGCGGCGATGGATGCTGAACCTTTGCTAAAAGATAATAGTTTGTGTTTGCAGGGGTTGAGCGCCCTAGATGTTCCACGGGCAAAAAATGTTTTACGTTGGTGGTTTTCACTTAATAGGCTTGCAATGCCTAGTTCGGAGCATTTAAGCGAAATAATCCAGCAATTACTTAATGCCAAACCAGATGCCAATCTTAGTATTCAACTACAGCATCTGACGCTCAGGCGTTTTCAGCAAAGAGCCTATTTATGCCGCGAGCAAATTGCACAAGCTTTTGATTTGGTGTGGAACGGTGAACCGCAACTGATGTTGCCAAATGGCGGACAGTTACAATTTAAGCAGGTTACCGGCGCTGGCTTGGCGCTTAAATTTGGTATGACCAAGTTAAGAATCACCAATCGCGATGGCGGCGAACGCTTTAAGCCTAATGTACTAAGACCTACACGCACACTCAAACATTTGTTGCAGGAAGCTAACATTCCACCGTGGCAACGGGCCTATTTGCCGCTCATTTATTGGCACGACACACTCGCATGTGTGCCTGGTATTGGTGTTGCACATGAGTTGCAGGCAACTGAGCATGAGTTAGGTATAGAAATTACCTGGCAAGATACACCCTTCAATACCTAATAGATAAAGTCACTTTTTAAGCAGCAATTGCAGCTGTGGCCAGATGTTTTCTAAAATAATCGGCTGACCAAGCCCATTGGGATGCAAGCCATCTTCTTGAATCAAGTTAGGTTTTGCTGCTACATTTTCCAGCATAAAAGGCACTAGCGAGATTTTATGTCCCTGGCTTAATTGTCTATAGATATGATTGAACGATTCTGTATATTGGAGGCCATAATTGGGCGGTATTCTCATGCCGATCAGTAGAACTTTTGCTTTGGCTTTTTTGCTCTGTGTAATCATTGTATTAAGATTAACGGTCATTGCTGTTAGTGGCAACCCACGTAAACCATCATTAGCGCCGAGCTCTATAATGATAATGGACGCTTGTGTTTCTGCCAAAGTAGACGAAATGCGGCTTAAGCCGCCACTGGTCGTTTCACCGCTGACACTGGCATTGATGACGTCGTAGTGATAGTGCTGGCTATTGAGTTTTTTTTGTAATAACGATGCCCAGCCTTGCTGTTGCTGGATGCCGTAAGCTGCTGATAAGCTGTCACCGTAAATCAAGATTTTAGGATTGGCAGCTAACGCCGCTGACGGGCATGCAACGAAGCTAAAGCCCAGTACACTAATTACTATCAGTTTAGCCATTAACAGTTTAAATATTAAAAATAAGCGGAAAAACATTGATGCAATCTCCTCCTGTTGTTCAAGCGCTGGACTTGAACTATGAATTCGTTAGTAATTTTAATAGCCATGATAACCACATTCGTATTCTACAAGGCTTAAATTTAACTATTGTAGCCGGTGAACAAGTGGCGATTGTCGGTAGCTCTGGCTCGGGGAAATCGACGCTCTTGAGTTTACTTGCTGGTTTAGATGTACCAACAAGCGGTAGCGTACGAATTCAAAGCCAGGCATTTAGTAATTTAGATGAAGACGGCCGTGCAGCCATGCGCGCTAAAAGCATGGGCTTTGTATTTCAGTCATTTCAGTTACTACCTTCGCTCACTGCGCTAGAAAATGTGATGCTACCGCTACAATTAAAAAGTCACCCGGACGCCAAAGCCTTGAGCTTGGAAGCACTCAATAAAGTGGGTTTGAGCAACCGAGTTCAACATTATCCCAAGCAATTGTCTGGCGGCGAGCAGCAACGTGTGGCCATTGCACGTGCATTTGCCACGCAGCCGGCTATTTTGTTTGCTGATGAGCCCACCGGTAATCTGGATAATGCAACAGGGCAGTTGATTATTGATTTATTGTTTAAGATGAATGCAGAAGCAGGCACCACACTTGTGTTAGTGACGCATGATGTTCATTTGGCTAATCGCTGTCAACGCCAGCTTAAATTGGAAAACGGCGTGTTAAACGAATTGGCGACCGCATGAATGCAATGAATTTGGCTTTCAAACTAAATGTTAAGCTTGCCTGGACCCAAACATTGAGTTTATGGCGAGCAGGTGCGATACGCGTGCTGGTTTTTGCATTGGTATTGGCGGTAGCCTCGATTACTGCAGTCAGCTTTTTTACACAGCGCGTAGAAACTGCGCTAAATCAGCAAGGCAGCTTACTGTTAGGTGGAGACCTAGCGATATCGTCTGATCATCCAGTGACAGATCAATTTGAAAAACGTGCCGAAACGTTAGGTATTACTACGGTTAAGACCTATGAATTTCCTAGCATGGTGGTTTATGGCGGGGCTAATCAGTTGACTGAAATCAAGGCCGTAGGGCCGGGCTTTCCGCTGCGTGGCGACCTGACGATTGGCCAGGAAGCCAACACTGGCCATGTTGTAAAAGCCACGCCTAAGGTCGGTGAGGCATGGGTAGAGCCGCGTCTTGCACATTTGCTGGGTTTACGAGTGGGTGATGAAGTGGAAGTCGGCGCGCGAAAATTGCGTGTTAGCGCAATATTGCTACGCGAGCCATCACGTGGTGGAGATATGTTTAGTTTTGCACCACGCCTCATGATGAATGCTGCCGATTTGCCATCAACCAAATTGATTCAATTCGGCAGTCGGGTGAAATATCAGCTGTTATTGGCGTCAGCACCGAAGAGTATCCAGAATTATTTTGCGCAGACCCAGCCTGAATTAAGCCGCGGTGAAAAAATTGAAGACGTGCGTAATGCTCGCCCCGAGATTAAATCAGCCTTGGATAAAGCACAGCAGTTTTTAGGCTTATCTGCCATGGTGAGCGTCATTCTGGCGATGGTCGCGATGTTGCTTTCGAGCTTGCCTTACATCAAACAGAGCTTAGACACATTTGCTTTGATGCGATGCTTCGGCGCCTCTCAACATACCGTGTTGCAAGTGCTTGCCATACAAACACTTTTCATTGCGTTCTTCAGTGCTGTGCTAGGGGTAGTACTGGGGTTTTGTGCGCAATTTGTTTTAGCAAATGTAGCCGGTAGCTTGTTTTTAGACGTGCTGCCGCCTGTAACCGCTATGCCGGTTTTAGTCGGTATCCTCGCCAGTCTCGCGATGATGTTTGCCGTGGTGTTGCCGCATGTCTGGCAAATGCGCAATTTAACCGCTATGAACATCTTGCGGCGTGAAACATTGACCGAGTCTATTTCTGTACAAGTTAAATTTTTACCTGCGGCGTTGGTCATGGGTGCCATGGTTTTCTGGCAAGCGCATGATATGAAATTAGCACTCTCTACAATCCTCGCTATATCGATATTGTGCGTTGCCATTATCATTATTTCATATGGTTTAGTGAGCTTAACTAATCGCTTATTCAACCAGAGCTTTTTCTCAGGATCATTTGGACAACGCCAAGTAATCAATTCCATCAAGATTGGCGTGCTTAGCCTCAAGCACAGATTCAGCTTATCCACTGTGCAAATGATTGGGTTCAGCATGGGTTTGATGGTGCTGATCTTATTGGCTTTAATTCGTGGCGATTTGATTCGCAATTGGCAAGCTTCGCTGCCCTTGGATGCGCCTAATCGTTTTGTCATTAATATCCAAACCAGCGCAAGTTGGTGGAGTAAATCATTTCTTTGAGCAACTTGAAATCAAGAACACAACCATTTTCCCTATGGTGCGTGGTCGCTTAATCAGCAAAAATGGAAAAATTATCAATCCAACCCAATGGGCTGATGAGCGTGCCAGGCGGCTGGCTGAGCGTGAGTTCAATTTGTCATGGGCAGATAAGCTGCAAAGTGATAACCAGCTGTTGGCCGGTTATTGGTGGGTGCCGCAGGATTATGGCAAGCCCTATATTTCTCTAGAGCAAGACTTAGCTAAAACCTTGGGCATTCAATTAGGCGATAAGCTGGGGTTTGATATTGCCGGCAATCCATTAACGGTTACTGTCACTAACATCAGAAAAGTGGATTGGGATACCATGCGCGTTAACTTTTTTGCTGTCACCCCGCCTGGGGTATTAGATAAATATTCAGCAAACTACATTAGTAGCTTTCATTTGCCATTAGGTGCGGATGCGCCCATGAACCAACTGGTGCGTAAATATCCTAATCTCACTATTATTGATGTCGCAGCACTGATGCAGCAAGTGCGTGGCATTATGCAAAAGATGAGTAGTGCCATTGAATATGTATTTGCTTTTAGTCTGATTGCTGGAGTGGCTGTGCTTTATGCCGCGCTAGTGGCAACGCGAGAGGAGCGTATCTCAGAAGCTACGCTGATGCGTGTGTTCGGCGCATCACGGCGACAAGTGGGCATCGCTTACTTGGCCGAGTTTGCCTGTATTGGGCTGATTGCAGCTTTTGTGGCAGTGATTGCGGCTAATTTTTTAGCGTATTACCTGAGTATTAAAGTTTTGAATATTCCATTTCAATTTAATCCAGCACTTGCTATCAGCACCATGCTTATCGCCTCAATCATTATTCCACTTGCGGCCTGGCTAGGGTTACGAGGCTTTTTGAATGTTCCGCCTAGGCAGTTGCTAAACAGCATTTGATGATATTGGTGGTTGTTTACAACCACCAATATGGCTGTAAACAACCAACTTTTAAGCGTACAATTTATGGTGGCAATCAATCTTAATACTATCCATTGATTATATTCAGTATTTCTCACGTTTCATTTTTGGAATAATTTTTGCTCATTAGTGTGTGACACATCAGTTGTGATGCATTCAATAAAAATTAGGGAACAACATGCAAAAAAAATTACAGCCAAAATACATGCAACCAAAACTAATCTTAGTCGCAATCCTCGCGGCTTATGCGGTGCCACAACTGGCAATGGCTGAAAATAAGGCTGAAGTATTAGAAACGCAGGCGATTGAAGTGGTAGGGACAACGCCTTTGCCAAGTATAGGTACCCCAATCAATCAAGTGCCGTCGAATGTTCAAACGGGTTCTTCTAAAGAGATCGGCCAACAGCAATCGTTGGATTTATCTGAGTATCTTGATAATAATTTAGGCTCCGTTAACACCGCCAATAGTGTCGCCAATCCTTATCAGGCCGATGTTTCCTTTAGAGGTTTTACCGCCTCGCCGCTACTAGGCACGCCGCAAGGGCTTTCCGTGTATTTAGATGGCGTGCGTGTTAATGAGCCGTTCGGCGATATTGTTAATTGGGATTTAATTCCAGCCAATGCCATTGCCAATATCAACTTGATTCCAGGCTCTAATCCATTGTTTGGGTTAAATACACTGGGCGGTGCTTTAGCAGTACATACCAAAAGCGGTACTGAGTTCCCTGGTGTTAAAGCAACGGCCTACGGTGGTTCTTGGGGGCGGCATGCTTTTGAGTTTGAAGCAGGCGGTGTGGATAAAGAAAAGAACCTGGATTACTTTGTAGCCGGTAATATTTTTAAAGAAAATGGCTGGCGCGATCATTCGCAAAGTGATGTGAAACAAATTTTTGGCAAAGTAGGCTGGCAAAACGATAC
>DIZU01000016.1:8560-19541 GCA_002429455.1 Methylotenera sp. UBA6020
GGCAAAACGATACCAGTGATCTGGATTTATCATTGGCGCTAGCCGATACCTCGTTAGAAGGCACACAAGCAGTGCCGCTATCTATGTATAACAAGCCGGCTAAGGCTTATACGTATCCTGATTCTATCGGTAATGAATTGGCCATGGTTACTTTGAAAGGCAGTCATTTTCTTACTGAAGATAAATTAATTGCGTCAAATGTTTATTATCGTAAAAATCGCACTAAAGGATTCAATAGCAATGCCGAAGATTTAGGGCCAGGTCACTCTACCAACATTTCTACCCTTACAGATCAAGATGGTTTTGGTGGCGCATTGCAATTGAGCTTGCTAGGTGATTTAGCAGGTCATAAAAATCAGTTTACGCTAGGTGCCAGTGCCGATTTTGGCCGCACGGACTTTACTAGTGATTCATTGGAAGCAACTGTAGTTGGACGTGAAACGGTGACTGATAATCCTGAAACATCCAACGGTCAGGTACGATTAAAAACTAAAAATGACTATTATGGCATTTATGCCACTGATACATTTTCTTATACAGACCAATTACATCTCACGCTTTCTGGGCGCTATAACGTTGCCAAAATTAAGCTATCAGGGTTCAGTGTAGATGACTTAGGTGTTGTTGGCGATTTGAATGGTAAACATAGTTACAATCGCTTTAATCCGGCAATTGGTTTAAATTACAATCCATCAAAAACGTTAGGTTTTTATGGCGGTTATAACGAAGGTATGCGTGCGGCTACTCCTGTTGAGTTGTCGTGTGCCGATGAAAATCGCCCATGTGCTTTACCTAATGCCTTTGCTGCTGATCCCCATCTGGATATGGTAGTAGCGAAGACTTGGGAGGGTGGGGTACGAGGCAAGCTGGCTGATAATGTCAGCTGGAACATGGGCTTATATAACACTGAAAATAGTAATGACATTCAGTTTATTGCCAGCAACGCCACCGGTTTCGGATTTTTTAAAAATGTAGGTCAAACTCGCCGAAGAGGGGTAGAACTTGGTGTAAATGGTAAGTTTGATCGTTTAAGTCTGGGCGCAAACTATGGCTTTGTGGATGCGACTTATCAGTCTGATTTTGTGGTTGGTTCGCCAGCAAATAGTAGTGCTATCGCAAACCAGATTCAAGTATCTAAAGGCGATAGAATCCCGGGTATCGCAAGTCAGACATTCAAACTAAGAGTGGCTTATGACGTTACGCCTGTTTGGAATGTTGGTAGCAATCTCGTAATGGCTGCTGGCCAATATGCCCGTGGTGACGAAAATAACCAGGATGTTAATGGCAAAATACCGGGCTATACGGTAGTGCATCTTGATACGCACTATAGCGTGAATAACAATTGGAAGCTGTTTGCCAAAGTGAACAATATCTTTGATAACAAATACGCTACTTTCGGTGTGCTTGGGAATAATATTTTCAACACACTTGCGCCAGAGCAATTTCGCTCTCCTGCCGCACCACGTGCGGCTTGGGTAGGCGTTACTTATGAGTTTGGCCGCGCTAAAACTGCTTCTACAGCGGTTGATACAGATAACTAGGAGCACATTTGCAATTAGCACATCTCAACGCTAGCGATGCTTCAGCTTTGCTAAAGCAACAGTCAAAATTACTGATTGTTGAAGATGAAGTGTTGTTTGCACGCGCCGTGATGCGACGATTGCAAAAAGCAGGTTATGAGTGCGAGCATGTTGAGAGCCTGCAAGATGCTCGCACTATCGTAAAGCAATTCTCACCAGATATTGTGCTACTGGATATGCGCCTGCCAGACGGCAACGGCTTGGATTTGCTAGCAGAATTTGTGACTAAGCATGTAGCGGTCATCGTGATGACAGCCTATGGCGAAATCAGCGATGCAGTGAATGCCATCAAGCAAGGTGCAATAGACTATCTTAAAAAGCCGATAGACCTTGAAGAATTACTGCTCTCTATTCAAAAGGCCGAAACTGCCACTATTCAAAGCAATAGTCTGGATTATTCACGGCAACGGAATGCGCATGCTACCGAAGGCGTTGAGTTGTTAGGCGATAGTCTAGCGATGCAAAGCGTGAAAACGCAAATCAGGCGCATTGCCCAGTTGGTTGCTAGCGATATCGTGCCGCCCACCGTGCTAATTGGCGGTGAAACAGGTACCGGCAAAGATGTGGCCGCACGCTTGTTACATTTGTCGTGCCAAGATAAAAATAAGCATAGTGATAAACCATTCGTGCATATCGACTGTGCATCACTGCCGGCAGAGTTGATCGAAAGCGAATTGTTTGGTCATGAGAAAGGCGCTTTTACTGGCGCATTGGCTACACGCCCAGGTTTGATCGAGGCTGCGGAAGATGGAACCTTGTTTCTCGATGAGATAGGTGAGTTACCACTCAGCTTACAAGCCAAGTTGCTGAACGTGCTTGAGCGTCGTGTAGTGCGCAGGCTTGGTTCGACCAAGGAACGTGCAGTACCCGCCCGTTTTATTGCAGCGACTAATCGCGATTTGCATGAAATGTCACTTAATGGTCACTTTAGGCAAGATTTATATTACCGCTTGAATGTAATGAGTATAGTCATGCCGCCTTTACGCGAAAGAGAGGGCGATGCGATGTTGCTAGCACGGCATTTTGCGGCACAAACTTCTAGGCGTTATGGCTTGGCTAGTCCGACATTTTCGCCAGATGCAATTAACATGATTCAAAACTATACATGGCCAGGGAATGTAAGAGAGCTGCGGCACCAGGTGAGCCGTGCCATGCTGTTGTGCCACGAGAGCCGTATTACTAACATTGATTTAGCATTACCAATACATCAGCAGGTTGTATCAAGTACTGAACACAGCATACATACCAAGCTTGATGCGGCAGAGAAAGACATTTTGTTGCAAGCGCTCGCTGAAACTAAAAATAATGTGTCAGAAGCTGCACGTAAGCTTGGTATCACGCGCATGACTATGCGCTACCGTATGGATAAGCATCATATTGTGCCTTAGTTTGTCATATTGGGTTTTCGCCTATGTTGATGCTACATAATTTTATTAAGCAAAACTATCATTCAATTTCCATCGAAAAATGACGGAAAAATCACTGCATGGTATGATTCAGCCAATCGAAAATTGAAAGAATTGCATGCAAATTGGTACCCCATTAAGTCCAAACGCAACGCGTGTTATGTTGCTTGGTTGCGGCGAGCTTGGTAAAGAGGTCATCATCGCGTTACAGCGTTTGGGCGTTGAAGTAATTGCGGTAGATCGCTATAAAAATGCACCTGGACATCAAGTAGCGCACCGCGCTTATGTGATTGACATGACTGATGATAAGGCGCTACGTGATTTAATTGCGCAAGAAAAACCGCATTTAATTGTGCCTGAAATTGAGGCGCTGAACACCAATACTCTTGCTGATATTGAAGCAGCCGGGTTGGCAACCGTGATTCCAACGGTAAAAGCGGTGCAACTCACCATGAACCGTGAAGGTATTCGCAGGCTCGCGGCAGAAGAGCTTAAGTTACCTACCTCGCCTTACGCCTTTGCTAAAAGTGAATTTGAACTGCAAGCTGCCATTGACGCTGGTATTGGCTATCCTTGCTTCATTAAACCTACCATGTCATCTTCAGGCAAAGGGCAATCGCGCATCACGCAAGCTAGCGAGGTCAAATTGGCGTGGGATTACGCCGCCAGTGGCGGACGTGTGAATCAAGGCGTGGTGATTGTAGAGGGGCAGATTGATTTTGACTATGAAATTACCTTGCTCACGGTACGCGCAAAAAATGCACAAGGCGAAATTACTACTTATTTTTGCGAACCAATCGGCCATGTGCAAGAAAAAGGTGATTATGTAGAAAGTTGGCAACCACAGGCCATGAGTACAGCAGCCTTGCTGGAATCTAAACGGATTGCAAAAGCGGTAACCGATAGCTTGGGCGGTTTAGGTTTATTTGGTGTCGAGCTGTTTGTAAAAGGCGACCAGGTGTGGTTTAGTGAAGTGAGTCCGCGCCCGCATGATACTGGCATGGTCACCATGGCCAGCCAGCGCTTTAGTGAATTTGATTTGCATGCGCGTGCCATTTTAGGCTTGCCTGTCGATGTAAGTTTGCGCGATGCCGGCGCTAGCGCCGTAATTTATGGTGGGCATGAAACTCGCAATTTAGTGTTTGACGGTATCGAAGCCGCGTTGGCTGTACCTGATAGTGATATTCGCTTGTTTGGTAAACCAGAGTCCTTCGTAAAAAGGCGCATGGGCGTGGCGCTTGCCACCGGTCTAGACGTGACTGAAGCGAGAGCGCGCGCAAAATTGGCTGCTAGTTTAGTCAAACCTAGAGTTGTTGAATCCTAAAGCAGTTTAAGATTAAAAAGGTTTAGACCTATGTTGAAGAAAGTCGAAGAAGTTGGTAGTAGTAAAAGCACATTTTTTGAGTTGCTTGGCGGAGAAGAGCGCGGTGTTGAAAATGTGCGTAATTTGGTAGAAACTTTTTACGACATTATGGACAGCGACGTCAAAGCTAAACCGCTTCGTGCTATGCATCAGCCAGACCTGACTGAAGCACGCGAAAAACTATTTATGTTTTTAACTGGTTGGACCGGTGGCCCGCAGTTGTATATAGAGCGTTACGGGCACCCGATGCTTCGCAGGCGACATTTACCCTTTGCCGTTGATGAATCAGCGCGCGATCAATGGATGTATTGCATGATAAAAGCCATGCATCAATTAGGTTTTGAAGACCAGTTGATGGCAAAACTGGCTGAGCAGTTGTATGGTGTAGCGGATTTTATGCGTAATCAATAAGCATTGTCATTCTGAGCATAGCGAAGAATCCAGAGCAATCTACCGTATAACTGGATTCTTCGCTATGCTCAGAATGACAGAATTTTGGTATTTTTACCTAACCTTAGGTGTTCGTTAAAAATAGCTTGTCAGCAAAGGTTTTTCGTTATTTATTCAGTCTTAGCCCACCTAATAGCGCAGCAATAGGGGCTTTGTTTTTAGATATTGATCTAGTGATAGCATCTTTTTTCTCAATCACTGCCTCGTATGGTTTATCAAACCAAGGGTCTATATTTTTCTTTTTAGGCGGTAGGCGTTTAGTCGTTGCCGCATCTTGACTGGACACAACGTGACTTGTTTTATGGCTACTTGGGCGCGACCTAGGGCCAGGCTTTTCAATCGCAATAATTTCTTTGGTGATTTGGCGTTTAATCAGCTTTTCAATTTCCACCATGTACTTATCTTCTTCAGGACTCACGAAAGAAATCGCAATGCCCAAAGCACCAGCACGGCCTGTGCGGCCTATCCTGTGCACATAGTCTTCCGGTGCGCTTGGAATTTCGTAGTTTATCACCATTGGCAGTTGGTCTATATCTAAACCACGTGCTGCTACATCGGTGGCTACCAACACGGCAACTGTGCCGGATTTGAAGGCATCCAACGCTTTAATCCGTTCTTGTTGGGTTTTATCGCCATGAATTGCATCGGCAGCAATGCCCTCACGCTCTAAGCTACGGCTTAGTCGGCTTGCGGTAATCTTGGTTTTGGTAAAAATAAGCACTTGTTTTGAATCTGTTGCTTTTAATAGCTGTATGAGCAACGCTTCTTTATCGCTTTGCGCCACTTGATACACTTTTTGTGTCACATTATCGTTGGTGGCATTGCTGCGAGCCACTTCGATTAACTGTGGTTTGGTTAAAAAATCATCGGCCAATTTTTTAATGTCATTTGAAAACGTGGCTGAAAACATCAAGTTCTGACGCTGTTTTGGCAACAAGGCCAAAATACGCTTCAAATCAGGCATAAAGCCCATGTCCAGCATTCTGTCTGCCTCATCCAGCACTAAAATTTGTACTTGATTCAGCTGTAGTGTTTTTTGTTCAATGTGATCCAACAAACGGCCAGGTGTCGCTACCAAAACTTCCACACCAGTTTTAAGGTGTGGTGTTTGGGTTTTGATATCCACGCCGCCGTACACCACCAGTGAGCGTAGCGGCGTATGTTTGGCATAGGCTTTTACACTTTCTTCCACCTGTATTGCCAGTTCACGTGTAGGCGTCAAAATCAACGCACGTACCGGGTGCTTGGCAGGTGATGCACTAGTATTGGCTAATGGTAGCAATTTTTGTAGCAAGGGCAACGCAAATGCCGCAGTTTTACCTGTGCCAGTTTGCGCGCCTGCCATTAAATCACCCCCAGCCAACGCCACCGGAATGGCTTGTGCTTGGATTGGCGTGGGTGTGGTGTAACCAGACTCGGTTAGCGCTTTTAGAAGTTCCGGCGCCAGACCTAGGCTGTCAAAACCTAAGTTTTGAAAAGCTGGGTTTTTAGAATCATGGTCATCAAAAATTGCTGTTTCTGTCATTTGTTGGGTACTGTTCAATTAAAGTGATTTATTCAGTTATGCAAAGCTGCGTGGGCGACGTGGAGCACCGCTACCGCCAGCATTCGCGCCGCCAAAGCTGCGTGAATCACCATTAGAGCGAGCTGGAGCGCGGCTGTCTGAACGGCCACCTTCAGGTTTTGCGCTATCGCGACGTGCTGGAGCTGACGAACGATCACCACGCGGTGCATCTGCGCGGCCTTCGTAACGTGCACCTAGCACTCGATTGCCGTCACCACGATTTGCATCAGGACGGCTACCACGGTTGTCACTACGGCCATCGCCACGGTTACTATCACTACGAGGTGCACTAGCACCATCGCGTGGATAAGGTTTTTTACCGAAAGCTACGCTGTCACCAAAACTACGGTTCGGCGCGCCGGCACCAGTACCTGAGCCAGGACGATCGCTACGACTGCGGTCACCACCAGCATTACGGTCACCAAAACTACGTGGACGGTCGCCAGAAGGTCTTTCTGAACGGTTTGCATCAGATCTACCTGCGTAACCTGCTGAATTACCGTTTGATTCACGTGGCGCTGATTCGCGGTTGCCACGGCTTTCGCTATCACGGCTAAAGCTAGGGCGAGTATCTCCGCGGCTCTCAGAACGTGGACCACGGTCGTTAAAGCTACCGCGGTCATCACGTGGTTTAAAGCCACCGCGACCACCAGGTTTATGTGCATCACGGCGAATATCGCCGCGATCACCACGGCCATTACCAGGGCCATCCATTTTCATTGCACGTTTTGGCTCAAAGCCTTCAACAACACCTGGTTCCATACGATTGCCAGTGAATTGTTCAATTTTACGTAAAATGTGTCTGTCCATGTTTGATGCAAACGAAATAGCAATACCAGTGTTACCAGCACGGCCTGTACGACCAATACGATGCACATAATCTTCAGCAAATTTTGGCAAATCGTAGTTAATCACATGGCTAATACCTTGCACATCAATACCACGCGCAGCAACATCAGTCGCTACTAACACTTTAACTTCACCTTGGCGCAATTTAGTCAGTGTACGGTTACGCGCACCTTGTGTCATGTCGCCATGTAAAGCGGCAGTTTTGTGACCAGCGGCATATAAGTCTTCAGCCAATACATCTGCATGACGTTTAGTGCTGGTAAAAATAATGACTTGATTCACTTCTGGCGCAATTAACAAATGCTCAAGCAATTTGTTTTTATGCGTCATGTCATCTACATAGTGCAAACGTTGTTCAATGTTGGCATGCTTTTCTTTTTGGCCAGCTACTTGAATCGTTTTAGGGTTTTTAAGAATTTGTTTAGCAACACGGGCGATGTCACCATCTAATGTTGCTGAGAACAATAGTGTTTGACGCTCAGCAGAAAGTTGGCTGCAAATGCGCTCAACATCAGGTAAGAAGCCCATATCTAGCATACGGTCTGCTTCATCTAAAATCAGCATTTGTAAGCGTGACAAATCAATACGGCCACGTTCCATGTGATCCAATAAACGGCCAGGTGTCGCGACTAAGATATCAAGTGGTTGTGATAACAGTTTATTTTGTAGTGGGTAAGGCATGCCGCCGACGATGCTGACAGTACGTGCACGGATGAATTTACCGTATTTGCGTGCAGCTTCATTTACTTGCGTTGCAAGTTCACGTGTAGGCACTAGTACCAAGATGCGTGGGCCGCGACTTTTTAATTCATGTGGTGTTGCGAGTAAGTTTAATGCTGGCAACATAAATGCTGCAGTTTTACCTGTACCGGTTTGAGCAGATGCCATCAGGTCATGACCTTGGGTCACAACTGGAATTGCTTGGGCTTGGATTGCGGTAGGTGTAGTGTAGCCAGATTCTTCAATTGCACGAAGGATGGCAGAGTCAAGGTTTAACGATTCAAAAGACAAAATAGTCCCTTTCAAAAATAACAAAAAGGGCGCTAAGTAAAAACGGACATATCATTTGAACACACGCTATTTAGTTAGGCGTATGAGCAAAAGCAATATAAACGCAGAGAATATTTGGTTCAATTTTTTGATTTAACTTTAAGGCGACTAGATTAAATAATGACTTACTTAACTCTAGCGACCACTTAAAATTTATTTAAACAAACTAATATAATCTTTACCAGCGCACGGGCACAGCCGCTAACCAGTAAAAATCAATAATTTTGATCTTGATAGTTGCTTCAATATTTCACGAGCAACAGTAGGGTCAGGGCAATGATTCAAGCGTCACAAATAAAACCAGTAACGCGAATGAAGTGCGCAGTATAACCATTTAATCCAGAATGTCAAATTAAATAGGCATGCCAAATTTAAATTCTTGTTTAGTGTGTTAAAATCGCCGCCTTTATAACGAACTGGCAGCACAATATGACCACTACGGTGTTACGCAATTTAAGAAATATCGCAATTATCGCCCACGTTGACCATGGTAAAACGACTATGGTTGACAAGCTTTTACATCAAGCAGGTACGTTTACAGGACACCAAGTTGTGTCTGAGCGTGTGATGGATAGTGGTGATATTGAAAAGGAACGTGGTATTACCATTTTGGCAAAAAATACTGCGTTGAACTACGAAGGTACACACATTAATATCGTTGATACACCTGGCCATGCCGACTTTGGTGGTGAGGTTGAGCGCGTATTAGGTATGGTGGATGGTGTGGTGCTGTTAGTGGATGCGGTTGAAGGTCCAATGCCACAAACACGTTTTGTAACGAAAAAAGCCTTGGCGCTTGGTTTAAAACCAATCGTAGTGATTAATAAGGTGGATCGTCCGGGTGCGCGTACTGATTGGGTTGTTAACCAAACATTTGATTTGTTTGCCAATTTAGGTGCTACTGATGAGCAATTAGACTTTCCAGTGGTCTATGCGTCAGCGATCAATGGCTATGCCATGTTAGATATGAAAACACCAAGCGACAATATGCGCGCTTTGTTTGAAACGATTTTAAGTCATGTAGCGCCACCGTCAGGCGACAGCAATGCGCCATTGCAATTGCAAGTTTCAGCGCTGGATTATTCAACTTATACAGGCCGTCTTGGTGTTGGTCGTATCACTAACGGTAAAATCAAACCTGGCCAAGCGGTTACGGTAATGAACGAAAACAAACAAATTGCTATGGGTAAAATTAACCAAGTACTTGGTTTCCGTGGTTTAGAGCGTGTGCCAGTTGAAGAAGCTGAAGCAGGCGACATTGTGATTGTTTCAGGCTTAGATGATATTGGTATTGGTTTTACCATTTGCGATCGTGAAACCCCAGTAGGTTTGCCACATTTAGGCGTGGATGAGCCAACTTTGACGATGGACTTTATGGTGAACACTTCACCATTAGCCGGTACTGAAGGTAAATTCGTGACTTCACGTCAAATTCGTGACCGCTTAACTAAAGAACTTTTAGTTAACGTTGCCTTGCGTGTTGATGAAACTGAAGATGCTGATGTGTTCCGTGTTTCAGGTCGTGGCGAGTTGCACTTAACTATCTTGCTAGAAAATATGCGTCGTGAAGGTTTCGAAATGGCGGTAGGTAAGCCAAAAGTCGTGTTCCGTGAAATTAACGGTCAAAAATGCGAGCCATATGAAATTCTGACCGTAGACGTAGAAGATGAGCATCAAGGTGCGGCGATGGAGGAGTTGGGCCGTCGTCGTGGTGAAATGCAAAATATGGAGTCAGACGGTAATGGCCGTACACGCCTGGAATATAAAATT
Source organism: Methylotenera sp. UBA6020 (assembly GCA_002429455.1). Taxonomy (GTDB): domain Bacteria; phylum Pseudomonadota; class Gammaproteobacteria; order Burkholderiales; family Methylophilaceae; genus Methylotenera. Next base: position 18,593 of record DIZU01000016.1, read on the forward strand.
CCAGCACGCGGTTTGATCGGTTTCCAAGGCGAGTTCTTAACCATGACACGCGGTACCGGTCTGATGGGTCACGTGTTTGATGAATATGCACCAGTAAAAGCTGATATGCCAGGCCGTCGTAATGGTGTGTTGATTTCAGCAGAACAAGGCGAAGCGGTGGCTTACGCGCTATGGAAACTGCAAGATCGCGGCAAAATGTTCTCTGTACCAGGCGATAAGCTTTATGAAGGTATGGTGATTGGTATTCATAGTCGTGATAACGATTTAATCGTGAACCCAATTAAAGGTAAGCAACTGACTAACGTGCGTTCCTCAGGTACTGATGAAGCGGTACGTTTGATTACGCCAATCGCGTTATCATTAGAATCAGCAGTTGAGTTTATTGATGATGATGAGTTGGTGGAAATTACGCCTAAAACTATTCGTATCCGTAAACGTTATTTGTTGGAACATGAACGTAAGCGTTCAGTTAAAGGTTAATTTAATTAACTTAGACAAACCCAGCCTAGTGCTGGGTTTTTTATTGGGAAAATTTACTCAAGATTGCAGGCACTCGATATTTGAAAGTAAGGCAAAACTTGTAAATGGCTGTGCACACTTTGTTGCTCATCAAGCCCTTGGTACTGTAGTGTATTCCTATCACTTAGGTAAAATGCAGGCTAGTATTGACGATGGGAACATATGTTGTCGACCCCATAAGCTGCAAGTTTCTGCACAAAATTACGCATAAGTTGCAATCGTGCTGTGACCAGCTAATTTGCTTGACTGTGAGTTCATACATTCGTCCGATTGAGCAGAATCTATTACTAACTGACTGGACTTCACCCGTTACATTCGGCATCTAGACAAGTCTAAATTGACACCTAAACATGAGCAAATGTAAATTTTCATCATCATGCTTTTCAGTGCAAATTACTGTAATTTAAAAGACTGTTGTATTATTTGGAGG
>DIZU01000037.1:0-3069 GCA_002429455.1 Methylotenera sp. UBA6020
ATCGGCAAAGCCGCGGAACTGGCAAAACGGACTAGTTAACCACTTGGGTTAACCTCTTAGATTAACCACTTGGAGTCGCCAAATTGATCACAGATAAAAATAATCCACGGCTCGCCGTGCTGATTGATGCAGACAATACCTTCAAGATGATCGACATTATTGATGAGTTGTTTGAGGAAATATCTAAATTTGGCGACGCCAGCGTAAGGCGTATTTACGGTGACTGGACACAGAACCAGCTGAACCGCTGGAAGGAAATACTACCTAAACACGCCATTCAGCCAATACAGCAGTACGCTAACACCAGAGGCAAAAATGCGACCGATAGCGCGCTTATCATTGACGCAATGGATCTGCTTTACACCGCACCGCTGGATGGCTTCTGCATTGTTTCCAGCGATAGCGATTTTACTAGATTGGCGATTCGGTTCCGAGAGTCCGGCAAGCTGGTCTATGGATTTGGTGAAGAAAAAACGCCGGAATCTTTGATAGCGGCTTGCAACAAGTTCATCTACGTTGAAATCTTGGCACAGAGCAAAGTTGTTGATACGGTTACAGATAACTCAATAAGAACCAAACCCGCATCAGAAAAAACCACAACCAACTCAGAAATAAAACCGGCGAAGATTGTACCCGCAGAGAGCAGTAATCAGCTGGCAACGCCCGGCAGCAAGAAAAACTCCAAAGAACTCGCCATGGATGCCAAATTGGTCACGCTGATTCGCTCGGCTATTGAAGCACTGTCTGACGATGATGGCTTTGCTCACATGGGCGAGGTAAAAAAACATATCGTAAAGAATTTCTCTGCCTTCGATTCCCGCAATTACGGCTACAGCAAATTTAGCGACCTGATTAACACCATAGGCTTGTTCGAAGTCGATACGCAAAAACAGCGCATCAAAGATAAGAGAAAAAAAGGATAAGAGGAAGAAATGAGCGAAATCCTGGTGCTTTATTATTCCCAAGGCGGCGCAGTGCGAGACATGGCGCAACTGATCGCACGCGGTATCGAAAGCGTCAAAGGCGTAAAAGCGCGCATCCGCACCGTGCCTAAGGTTTCGAGCAATTGTGAAGCAACCGAGCCGGATATCCCAAACAGCGGTGACCCTTACGTGGAACTCAGCGACCTGGAAGAATGCATAGGCTTGGCGCTTGGCAGCCCGACCCGCTTTGGCAACATGGCGGCGCCATTGAAATATTTTTTAGATGGCACGACTGCACTTTGGCTTAAAGGGTCACTGGTAGACAAGCCGGCCGCAGTATTCACGTCAACAAGCTCTATGCATGGCGGTAATGAAAGCACCTTACTAACCATGATGTTGCCACTCATGCATCATGGCATGCTGATGGTGGGCCTACCCTATTCGGAGCCGGAACTGTCAAGCACGCAATCTGGCGGCACGCCTTATGGCGCCAGCCATGTCGGCGGGGCTATGGACGATAAGCCGATTAGCAATGATGAAAAAAAACTATGCCTCGCGTTGGGTAAACGATTAGGCCAAACCGCACTAAAACTATCTATATGAGATTATAAATAATGAGTCTAGCTTTAGAAGCACGCCAGTTTTTACGCTCGACACGCAGCGGTATACTTTCCACTTTTTCAACAAAATTCCCCGGCTATCCATTTGGTTCAGTCGCGCCTTTTGTGCTGGATCACAGCGGACAACCGATTATTTTGATTAGCAGCATTGCAGAACACACGCGCAATATACTGGCCAATCCCAAGGTATCGTTACTGGTGTTTGCGGGCGACGAGGATTTACAAGCCAGCGCACGCTTAACCTTAATTGGTGAGGCAAACATGATAGATAAAGAAGATGCGAATTTACGCGCCCGTTATTTGCGCTATTTGCCACAGGCGGCTAGCTATTTTGACACACATGACTTTAAATTTTACCGTATTGAAATAGCTCAGGCACGCTATATTGCAGGCTTTGGCAAGATGGGCTGGGTTTCAGGTGATGAGCTTTCAGGTAATGAGCTTCCTGCTGAAACAATATCAGGCGCAGAATTAATTGCTGACTCGCAATTAGCCAGCCAAGAAACGGCCATCATCGAACACATGAATGCAGACCACACAGATAGCCTAATCGCATATTGCCGGCACTTTCACGGCATCGATGCCACGCATGCCAAAATGCTAGGCATTGACCGCGATGGCTTTGATGTTAGAGTGGATGTTCAGACCGGGATTGAAGTCAATACTGAGGCTGCCAGCCAAACACCAGTCTTACGCTTCAATTTTGAACAACCAATTCACGATGCACAATCGGCCAGAATGGCGCTTGTCGGCATGTCCAAGGCAGCAAAACCATGATTCAAACACTACGACTTGGCGCAATCACCAGCCTCATCGCACTTATATTGCTCTCCCTAGCGTGGGAAACAGTATTGGCGCCGTTAAAACCCGGCGGTTCCCTGCTCATGTTAAAAGCAGCGTTGCTTCTAGTGCCTTTGTTTGGCATATTGCACGGCAAACGCTACACCTACCAATGGGCCAGCATGTTTATTTTGTTATATTTTACTGAAGGCGTAGTCCGCGCTTGGTCAGATATCGGCCTTTCAGCTCGATTAGCACTACTCGAAATTGTGCTCACCCTCATATTTTTTGTCTGTACCATTTTTTATGCACGCCTAACACGTGCCAAAGTATGATTTTTTAAAATTACCTGTTAAAAAAGCAAAACTTTTGTAAGTTCCAGTAAGTTTTTCTATAAGCCACATACTAATCCCCCTTGTCTTCTACTATAATTTGAGCATGAAAATTTTACTCTCGAATGACGACGGTTATTTTGCGCCTGGTCTCAATATACTCGCAGAACACATTGCTAAATTGGCCGAAATTACGGTGGTTGCCCCGGAAAGAAATAGAAGTGGCGCAAGTAACTCGCTAACGCTGGATCGACCTTTAAGCGTTAAAAAAGCCGCTAATGGCTTCTTCTATGTAAATGGTACGCCGACAGACTGTGTTCATATCGCATTAACGGGGCTGATGGACAGCCTGCCAGATATGGTAATCAGCGGTATTAACGATGGTGCCAATATGGGCGATGACACGATTTATTC
>DIZU01000037.1:3274-3411 GCA_002429455.1 Methylotenera sp. UBA6020
ATGGGCGATGACACGATTTATTCGGGTACCGTAGCCGCCGCGATGGAAGGCTATCTACTGGGCATTCCATCTATCGCAATCTCTATGTCACAACATAATTCCACAAATTTTGAAACTGCTGCGAGAGTAGCGGTTGA
>DIZU01000037.1:3723-3914 GCA_002429455.1 Methylotenera sp. UBA6020
GAGAGTAGCGGTTGAGTTAATACAGCATTACCAAAAAACCGGCTTCAAATCAGCAACCCTGCTCAACGTAAATGTGCCTGATATTCCCTATAGTGAGCTGCAAGGCCGCACAATTACCCGCTTAGGTAAGCGCCATAAGGCCGAACCTGTTATTCAATTAAAAACACCGCGTAACGAAACCGTGTATTGGG
>DIZU01000037.1:4120-6251 GCA_002429455.1 Methylotenera sp. UBA6020
TATTCAATTAAAAACACCACGTAACGAAACCGTGTATTGGGTAGGCGCTGCCGGGCAACCCAATGATGGCGGTGAAGGCACCGATTTTTACGCCGTAGCAAACAATCAGGTTTCGATCTCACCGATCCAAGTAGATTTAACTAAACATACACAACTTGCCGAGATTAAAGACTGGCTGGGCAGTTAGTTTGGCCATTTCAAGACCATCTGTACAAGCCGGCATCGGCATGACATCGCTACGTACACGCGAGCGCATGTTGGTACGCTTGCGTGAGCAAGGCATTAAAGATGAAATAGTACTATCTGCGATTTCAGCAATTCCGCGGCATATTTTTGTGGACGAAGCGCTATCCATTCGCGCCTACGAAGATGTGTCGCTACCCATCGGATTTGGTCAAACCATATCACAGCCTTATATCGTCGCGCGTATGACTGAGATTTTACGAAACGGCAATGCACTTCAAAAAGTGCTTGAAATCGGCACGGGTTGCGGCTACCAAACTGCGGTGCTCTCCAAGCTGGCAAAAGAAGTTTATTCTGTGGAGCGTATTCGCCCGTTGGTGATGAAAGCGCGTGGGCATTTACGTGCGCTAAAATGCATCAATGTCAAATTAGACCATGCGGATGGCAATATGGGTTTACCTGAATTGGCGCCATTCGACGGCATTTTGGTGACCGCTGCAGCCAGCCATATCCCACAAGACTTGTTGGATCAACTGGCCATTAAGGGTCGCTTAGTGATTCCAGTGGGCACCGACGAACAAGTTTTATATTTAGTTGAACGCATCTCTCAGTTAGATTACCGCCAAACAAAATTAGAACCAGTGAAATTTGTACCATTATTAGGCGGTGTTAGTTAAGCATGGGTATGGCCCGTTATTTGTTTGTACCATTACTGACTTTGGTTCTCACAGCTTGCAGTAGCAACCCACCCGCACCCGTGATTGATCGCCTACCCGGAAACAAACCCAGCGTAGCCAATAAAACTGATGCGACTAATAGCCTGAAAAAATCATCGGCAAACAGGCCTACCTACAAAGCTGGCGATTGGCGGCCTGATACATATATTGTAAAAAAAGGCGACACGCTGTTTAGCATTGGTCTGGAACATGGTTATGATTACAAAGAGATTGCGCAAGCCAATAATATTGTTGCGCCGTATAACATCAAGGTAGGGCAATCGCTTAAATTCAACGCCTTAAAAGATAAGTCGGTAAGCTCAGAAAACAAGCCTGTGCAAGAAAATAGTGATGGTGTAGTCATTACACCGATCAATACCGAGCCAAGTGTAACGAGTAGTAGTTCTACGAGTGCGGCCTCTAAGAACACAACGCAAACCACACCTACCGTTATAGCGATTTCCGAGCCTAAGGCCATACGCGAAGCTTATAGCGAAGAGGCGTTAAAAAAACCACTGCCAGCGGCTAAACCAACAGTTGAAAAACCCTTGCCTGTCACACCTGCAACTAAGCCAACCGCAACATCCCCACCTACTACCAACAAACCTGGTGATGAGGTTAAGCCTGAAGCTAAAACCAATACCGAATCAGCCGAAGATATAGACTGGGCATGGCCAACAAAAGGCAAAGTCATCGCCACCTTTAATGAGGCCAGCAACAAAGGTATTGATATTGCGGGCAGTTCTGGCCAAGCAGTGAATGCCGCTGCCACTGGCAAAGTCATTTACAGCGGCTCAGATTTACGAGGCTATGGCAAATTAGTCATTATTAAGCATACCTCTAACTATTTATCGGTTTATGCTCACAACAGCCTAATACTGGTAAAGGAAGGCCAGCAAGTGAGTCGCGGTCAAAAAATTGCAGAAATGGGTAATACGGATTCCAATACGGTAAACTTACACTTTGAGATTCGCCGCCAAGGTAAATCTGTCGACCCGAGTAAATATTTAACTACAGCTAACTAATTATTTAACTGCAACCCAGACAACCATTTAACTGAAGAGCTAGATGAAAGTAACTAGACGCATCAATATTGAATAAATAAGGGGTGCAATATGGCCGGCAAGATAGACCCAAACAAGTACAGTAAAAATAAAGATATTAAACCTGAAAGCTTATTAAGCAACTTGGCGGCTATCGGGCGTATGGGATTAATGGCTGTCTCTTATACA
>DIZU01000037.1:6297-9673 GCA_002429455.1 Methylotenera sp. UBA6020
GATTAATGGTGGTTGGTATCATTGGTCTCGCCATGGAAATGTTTCGTGAAGATGGCTGGCTGAAACGGTTGCTGGCTAAGATTTTTCAATCAACTACCAGCATGCTGTCTATTCCGGTGATTATCTTGGTGTTGTGGTTGCTTAACCGTTGGATGACCTCGCCAAACAAATCCGAAACTGCAAAAAATGGCGATTTACCGATGTACGCGATGATGGCGGTAGGTGTGTACTATTTGTATAAATTACTCACAACAGGCTCTTTCTAAAACACCTGCCAGTCGTTGCCTATAATAAAAAAGCGGCCTTGAGCCGCTTTTTTATTAATCATTCATAATGAGAGCTTTTTATTAATTAGCCTTTTTGGCTTCTTGTTGATAGTACTCACGCACTTCGGTCATATCAAACTCACGTGCCCATTTAATGATTTCATCAAATGCAGGTGCACCAATTTCGCCTACTTGCGCATGAATGCCCGCTTGCTCACGAATCACCAAAATACCCGGGATTTGATTTACTTCAAAATATTCGCCTATAGTAGGGTCAGTTTCAGTATTGACCATACCAAATACAATATCCGGGTTGGCAGCAGCCGCCGCTTCAAACGTTGGGCTAAAAGCTAGACAAGGATCACACCAAGGCGCCCAAAAATCTACAATAACAAAATCATTTTTTTCGATTATTTCTTTGAAATTTTCTTTATTGAGTGCAACAACGGCCATAACTGCATCCTAAATTTAATTAATTAATTTGATGTTCCGCGTGAGTTTATCAGACGTAGCCATTAAAGTTAAGCTGGCTTCACGACTTGTTCCGGTTTCGATAAAATCAAGCATAGGTAATAAGTGCTAAATAATCGGTTTTCCCCAACTACCTGCAAAAAACAATTCATTCAGCGGGCGACGTGAGCGTGCTACAGTTTCACGCGTAAGGACTTCGCCGGCTAAGCTTGCAATATCCGCTGGATAACCTACTGACACCATGGCCATCGGAATATATTGTGTTGGGATTACAAAAGTTTTGCGTGCCAGCTCTGCGTTAAAGCCACCCATTTGATGCGCCATCAAGCCCATACTACTCGCTTGCAAACATAAGTTCTCTGCAGCCGCTCCTGAATCATATTGTGCCCAGCGGTTAGGTTGCAAATTGTGGTTGAACAAAGTATCGGCACAAACCAGCAATAGCACCGGCGCATCTTTCACCCAGGTTTGATTGCCTGGCACCAGGCAATCAAACGCTTGCTGCCAAGCTGGTGCATCAGCATGTTTATCCCATACAATAAAACGCCAGGGTTGGTCTCCAAAACAGGACGGTGCCCAACGTGCGGCTTCAAGCAATGCGATGATTTGCGCATGGCTTACTTGTTGGGTTGCATCATAAGCACGGCCACTCCAACGATTGGCAAGAGTTTCATTGATAGGAACTTGGGTAATCGCAGGTTTTTGCATAGTCATTAAACTTTTAAAAATGGATAGTCAGTGTAACCTCTTTCGCTACCACCATAAAAGGTCTCTGCGTCAGCTTCGTTGAGCGGCGCATCTGCTTTATACCGCGCGACCAAATCCGGGTTGGCGATAAATGGCACGCCGTAGGCAATCACATTAGCATGGCCACTGGCTATTGCAGCATTACCGAGCGCTTTATCGTAAGCAAGATTTGCCATATAAGCACCTTTGAAGTGTTTGCGTAATGCCACAAAATCAAATGGATCGGCCTCACCACCGCCATGAATACCACCTTCAACCACATGTAAATAGGCTAAGTTAAATTGGTTGAGCGCATCTGCCACATAGTTGAATAGCGCCTGCGGATTACTATCTTGCATGTCGTTAAATGGATTAACCGGTGAAATGCGTATACCGACTTTGTCTGCGCCTGCGACATCAACTACTGCTTTGGTTACTTCCATCAATAAACGTGCACGGTTTTCAAAACTACCACCGTAATTATCGGTGCGCTTGTTTGTACCATCACGTAAGAATTGGTCTAGTAAATAGCCATTGGCGGCATGAATTTCAACACCATCAAAACCTGCCGCTAACGCACATTTTGTTGCATGCACAAAATCTGCCACGATGCCTGGCAATTCACTGGTTTCTAATGCGCGCGGCTCAACGAAATCAACCAAGCCTTGATAAGTAAAAGCTTGGCCTGCTGGTTTGATCGCTGATGGTGCTACCGGCAGTGCGCCGTTAGGCAACAGACTTGGGTGCGAAATGCGACCCACATGCCATAGTTGCAATACAATCTTGCCGCCTTTTGCATGCACGGCAGCTGTAACTTGCTTCCAGCCTGCAACTTGTGCATCGGTATAAATACCTGGCAAAGCCGGATAACCGTGTGCCATGTCAGAGATTGGTGTCGCTTCAGTCACAATCAATCCTGCTGAAGCGCGCTGCCCGTAATAGGTCGCGCTAATAGGTTGTGGCACGCCGTCCTCACCCGCTCTATTTCGAGTCAATGGTGCCATCACCATACGATTTTCAAGGCTGATTGAGCCTAAATTGACTGGGCTAAATAAATCTAATGCCATGTACTTCTCCGTGAAATTTTGTTGGGTTTTTAAAATATTTTGTTGCATCACTATTTAATAACTTTTTCTGCAGGCAGTTTCACACCTTCGATTAATAACGTAATTTCAATCTCGTCACCTATTGGCGCATTAGGTTTTAGCGGCCAGGTAAAACCAAAATCGCTGGCCTTCAATGAAGTATGTGCTTCCAAACCCATGCGGGCTGCACCCCATGGGTCCGTACCAAAACCCAGCATGGTAAATGGGAACGTCATTTTTTTAGCAACACCATGCATGGTGAACGTTCCGGTGATGATGCCCTCGGTCTTGCTTTTAGCTTCAACTTTACTGCTGACAAAGGTCATCTCTTTAAATTTACCGGCATCCAAATATTCCTCTTTTTTAATATTCTCATCACGCTTGGCATGGCTACTATTGACGCTGAGAACATTGATTTTTGCCTCTACAGACGAGTTCGCCAGATTACTGCGGTCAATTAAAATCTTGCCCTTGACGTCGCTAAAAGTACCCGATGTTTTAGATGCAACATGGCGTATGTTCCAATTGGCAAAACTGTGTGCATTGTCAATGCGGTAAGCCTCTTGGTCTGCCATGGCTAAACCAGAAAAGGCAAGCCCATAAACCATTGTTGTGATTAACAGTACAAATGTTTGTCGACTATTTTTCTTCATATTTCACCTCTTACTCGATTCAATATAATGACTGAATAACACAAGCTTAATATGACAACCGCTTTGACCAGTATGTTCTTTTATTTATATGTTGCATCGCAGGTTGTATGCTTAGGCAAATCAAATTCAATTAAAATTGAATTAAGTACTAAGTTCCATATTTACTCTAATTTTG
>DIZU01000054.1:0-9372 GCA_002429455.1 Methylotenera sp. UBA6020
GGTTTATCAGTCCCATATTCGTCAGGTTTTGGATTCCGGCGAGCAATACGAGTGGGAGCTGGGCTGGGAGCAAGGTGATGGCAGTTCTATCTGTTTTTTAGTACGGGGAGTACCCGAATTTGGTTCGGACGGGAAGGTCACCAGCGTGCTGGTGTTTTCCCGAGATATTACCGAACGCAAGCGGATGGAAGCCTTATTGTACGAGCGGGAACAGACATTCCGTAATTTGGTGGAAAACGCACCTGACATTATCGTGCGCTACGATACGCAATGCCGCCGCACCTATATCAATGCTGCTTACACCCAGGCATCTTACAGGCCTACTCTGCTCGGGAAAACGCCGATGGAAGATTGGGCGATACCCACCGGGCCAGGAGAGGCGGCCGCTTTTCAAGCAAATCTCCAGAAAGTACTGGACAGTGGTGAGCCAGGCGAGTGGGAGGTTCGCTGGAAGAACACAGACGGCAGATCGGCTTGTTTCCTGCTACGCGGCGTGCCAGAATTCGATCTAAAAGGGAACGTCACCAGTGTACTGACTTTTGCCCGCGATATCAGTGATCGCCTGCACTTAGAGGAGGAGATGCGTCGTCAGGCTAGCTACGACGCCCTGACTGGGTTGCCAAACCGACGCATGTTCGGCGACCGCCTGCATGAGGAGATCGCCAGAGCCGATCGCACTGGGAAAATCGTCGCCTTGCTGTTTATCGACCTGGATCGATTCAAGGAGGTTAACGATAGCCTGGGACATGAAGTTGGTGACCGCCTGTTGATTGATGCTGCGCAGCGAATCCAGCATTGCGTGCGCGAATCGGATGCTGTGGCGCGTCTGGGTGGAGATGAGTTCGTCGTGATTGTGCCTGAGGTCGAAGAGGCCGTTCATCTTGGCCGTATCGCACAAGCCATTGTCGACAGCATGGTGCAGCCATTTAATCTCGATGGGTACATGGCCTACATCTCGGCTAGCATCGGTATCGCCTGTTACCCGGATGATGCCAGCAACGAGGGAATCCTGGTCGGCTGTGCCGATCAGGCCATGTATGCGGCCAAAGCGCAGGGGCGCAACGGTTTCAGCTTTTTCACGCGCGATATGCAGGAGCAGGTGCAGCACAGGCTGCTGTTGGCCCACGACATGTACGATGCCTTGCAGAAGGGTCAGTTGCAAGTCTGGATGCAGCCTATTGTGGAGGTTGCGACGGGACAGGTTGTTAAAGCCGAAGCTTTGCTGCGCTGGTTGCACCCACAGCGCGGCATGGTGGCACCAGATATATTTATCCCGGTCGCGGAAGAGACGGGTGCTATTCACGAGATCGGTGACTGGGTCTTTCGTGAGGCAGCTTTAACTGCCAAGCGCTGGCTGGAAATGCGCGCTGCTAATGGACTTGCGATGGTGCCATGTCAGATTAGCGTTAATATGTCGCCACGCCAATTTGTGCGCGCTAACGTTGGTGAGTCGTGGATCGAGTATCTTAGAGAAATTGACCTGCCTGCGGAACGTATGGCAATCGAAATCACAGAGGGTATATTGCTTGGTGATCAGGCCGACATCCTGGGTAAGTTGAGCAAATTCCGCGAGGCGGGTATTCAGGTGGCGCTGGATGATTTTGGTACTGGTTATTCAGCCATGGCCTACCTTAAGAGGTTCAATATTGATTACCTGAAAATTGACCGCTCATTTGTGCGCGATCTGGAGACCGATCCGAACGATCGTGCCATCGCTGAGGCTATTGTCGTCATGGCGCACAAACTTGGCCTGAAGGTCATTGCCGAAGGGGTGGAAACAGCAGGCCAGCGCGACATGCTGGCCGCTGTCGGTTGTGAATTCATCCAGGGTTTTTTTTACGCACGGCCAATGCCGTTGAACGAGTTTATGGAATTTGTTCGCATCAGCGACACAAAGAGTATGCGCCACAGTATTTACGGGTAAGCAATGGTTACTGATGGATTTGCATCAGGTTGCGCACTGCAGATAGGGGCATGAAGTAGCAGTAGGGTTTTAGAAGTAGGGTGAAGGCAGCGCTGTATAGTGCTGCTAAGTTAATTATAAGATTTTTTTGATATTTGGAGAAAAGAATGGCTGTTATTGATCGTGTTTTAATAGGTGAAGCATTAGTGATTGAAAATCGTCCGGACGGCAATGGCCTGGACCTCAAGAATGTTGCTCACATTGACCTCATCATGGGGCCACGCGGCAGTGCTGCTGAAGATGCATTCTGCCGCACCTTGACGGACCAAAAAGAAGGCGTAAACGGCTTGCTAGCCATTATTGCGCCGAATATGATGGTAAAGCCTAACACCGTGATGTTCAATAAAGTGACCATCAAGGATGGCAGACAAGCGGTACAGATGTTTGGCCCGGCCCAACGCGGCATTTCCATGGCGGTGATGGACTGCGTAGCTGATGGCACCATTCCGGTTGAAGAAGCTGACGACGTATTCATCTGTGTCGGCGTATTCATTGACCATAAAGCGGACATTGATGAACGCGTACAAGACTGGAATTACGAAGCCACCAAACAGGCCATCAAAAGCGCAATTGCGCGTGAGCCAAAAGCAGCAGATCTGCTGAAGATTTATAAAGAATCTTCACATCCCTTTGCGGCCACCAGCAAAGAAAATCGCAATAGAAGAGTAGATGATGTCGCAGCAGAGTTAGCGGTAAAACAGATGAAAGAGCGTAAATCACTGACATAAGGCAATAAGTAGGCGTATTGACTCACATCGTTGTTTATTCGGGCACATAGAGGTCATGGCATTATTGGCCATGGCTTTCAGAATCCCGGATGAACAAGCTGTAGAGAAGCGCTATTCGATCACGACTAGATTGGCATTCTGGGGACTAACGGCGGTACCCGGATTAGCCCGAATATTTCATGAAGGATAAGTAATGATAACGAGGGTAGTGCTAGACACGTCCTCATGCTGATTACAAGGGTTGAACATAGGTGACGCTTTAATCGCGATAAGGCAATAAGCTTTCGCGTTTGAATAACTAACTTTCACTCAGGATAATGCGCTTTAGCGCATAGGTTCTCTGCAGAGGATTTTTATAGTCTTGGTTGGTATATTCCACGAAAATGCCAAGCACTGGTAGCGCGTGGAATATATGCACTTGAAAGATGCAACCTTTACCAAACTTCCAGATGATGAATCCACCCAATAATCTGGTTAGTCATGAAATGTATTCTTAATAATTATAGGGTGAGAATGTGCGATGTTAAGACAAGAAAATCAGGTGGAAAGCCGTGAGTTTGATTTTACTCCTCACGATTTTACTAGGGTTCGTAAACTCATATACCAACATGCAGGTATTTCTCTATCTGAAGCTAAAACCGATATGGTGTATAGCCGCATCGGTCGTCGGCTTCGTGCCGTGGGCTATGATTCATTCAAGGAATACCTTGATAACCTTGAAAGCCAGAGTAATCCGGACGAATGGGAAGCGTTTACCAATGCACTAACCACTAATCTCACTTCATTTTTCCGCGAAGAGCACCATTTCCCCATACTTGCCGAACACCTGGTGCAGTTAAAGACGCCTATTCGTATCTGGTGTTCTGCCGCTTCTACTGGTGAAGAGCCCTATACCATTGCCATGACGGCATGTGAGGCTTTTGGTACCATGAAGCCCCCGGTAGAGATTATTGCCACGGATATTGATACCAATGTGCTGGCCACTGCTGCGCGTGGCGTGTATCCATATGAGCGTGTAAGCAAACTGTCAGATAAACGCCGTAAAGACTTTTTTCAGAAAGGCACTGGCGCACATGAAGGTTCAGTCCGCGTGCGCAATGAACTGCGTAGCCTGATTACCTTTCAGCAGCTTAATTTGCTTGATGAACAATGGGCATTGAAAGAACCGTTTGATGCGATTTTTTGCCGGAATGTGATGATCTATTTCGATAAGCCTACGCAATCTAAAATCCTGAGTCACTTTGTACCTTTGATGAAGCCCCATGCCTTTTTATTTGCCGGACATTCAGAGAACTTTCTCTATGTTTCCAATGAGTTCCATTTACGCGGCAAGACTGTATATGAATTAAGCGGTGACAAGGATGCCAAATCTGGCACAACTCCGTCTAGAGGTAGCGTTATATGAGCATGCTAGAGGAAGAAATCTCTACTACGCTGTATTATGATCGTACTTTTGACTGTGACGCTGCAAAAATTTCGCCCGGCGAGTACTATTTTACCGATAAAGATATGGTGATCGTCACGGTACTAGGCTCTTGTGTTTCTGCCTGTATACGCGACAATATGACTGGAATTGGAGGCATGAATCACTTCATGTTGCCGGATTGCGCCAGTGCCGACAAAGATAGCCCAGTTTCGGAATCCATGCGCTATGGTACTTATGCCATGGAAGTGCTGATCAACCAGTTATTGCGTAACGGTGCCCGTCGTGAAAACCTGGAAGCCAAGATTTTTGGTGGTGGCAATGTGTTGAGAAGCTTTACGACAATAAATGTAGGCGACCGAAATGCGGTTTTTGTACGAAAATTTCTCAACGAAGAGCGTATTCGTATTACTGGTGAGGATCTACTGGATGTTTACCCGAGGAAAGTCTACTACTTTCCAAAAACGGGAAGGGTCTTAGTCAAGAAACTGAAACAACTGAACAATTACACATTGGTTAAACGCGAAGAAGCCTATGCAAGTAAGCTGAAAAACAATGACGTGGGTGGTGAAGTCGAGTTGTTTTAATCATGAACTGAGTGTGGAACCAAGAAAAGATAACTAATATTAAGATAACTACGGCAAGATAATAAGACACGAGATAAGTAAATGAAAATAAAAGTGCTGGTAATTGATGATTCTGCATTGATTCGTAGTTTGTTGACCGAGATTATTAACAGTCAACGTGATATGGAAGTGGTGGGAGCTGCGCCTGATCCGTTGATTGCACGTGATATGATTAAGCAGTTGAATCCAGACGTGCTGACTCTGGATGTAGAAATGCCAAAAATGGATGGCTTGGAGTTTCTAGAGCGGTTGATGCATCTACGTCCTATGCCTGTCGTCATGGTCTCTACACTGACGGAACGTGGTTCAGAAATCACCTTGCGTGCATTGGAGTTGGGTGCGATTGATTTTGTCACCAAGCCCAAACTGTCTATCTCTGATGGTATGCGCGAATACACAGATTTAATTGCCGATAAAATTCGTGCGGCCTCACAGGCCAAAATTGCTTCATTGCCGCGTCAGTCTACGGCGCTCAATGGCCATGCTGCACCAGTTGCTTTACGTAATCCACTGATCAGTAGTGAAAAGTTGTTGATTATCGGTGCTTCGACAGGTGGCACAGAGGCTATTAAATCATTTCTGTTACAGATGCCTTCAGATTGCCCCGGCATTCTGATTACTCAGCACATGCCAGCCGGATTTACCAAGTCATTTGCCAATCGCCTTGATTCGCTCTGCCAGATTTCGGTTAAAGAGGCGGAAGATGGCGAACGTATTTTACCAGGCCATGCTTACATCGCACCTGGTGATAAACACCTCTTGCTGGCTAGAAGTGGCGCCAACTATGTCACCCAGCTTAGTGATGATCCGCCGGTTAATCGCCATAAACCCTCTGTCGATGTGCTGTTTGACTCGGCAGCTATCTTTGCAGGTAAAAATGCCATAGGCGTGATTTTGACCGGCATGGGCAAGGATGGCGCTGTGGGTATGGCTCAGATGAAAGGCGCCGGGGCTTATAACTTTGCACAAAATGAAGAAAGCTGTGTGGTCTATGGCATGCCTAAAGAAGCAGTTGCGCATGGTGGCGTTGATGAAGTAGCGCATCTGCATGATTTGCCAAAACTTGTGCTTAATTATTTGATGGCAAATAGTACTCGCTCGCTACGTGTGTAATCAATGATATGCAGATTAATGATGCAGAGCTGTAATAAGCGAAGCTTTTATACCGCTGCTTTCGGCTAAAGCTTGAACGAACGTAGCCGATAATGAATTAAGAAAACTTTAAATTAGTACAGTACAGAATTAGTCATTCGATAGATTCGAGGCTGATTTCGAGTGTAAAGAACGACTATTGTTAACGGAGTAAAGAATGGCCAACCCAAATACTAAATTTCTTGTCGTGGATGATTTCTCAACCATGCGCAGGATAGTCCGCAACCTGCTTAAAGAGCTTGGTTACACCAATGTCGATGAGGCTGAAGATGGCGCAATCGGCCTCAGTAAGCTCAAAGGCGGAGGTTTCGAATTCGTTGTTTCAGACTGGAATATGCCTAACATGGATGGATTGACCATGTTGCAGCATATTCGTGCCGACCCTGAACTTAAGCATTTGCCGGTGTTGATGGTAACTGCTGAAGCCAAAAAAGAAAACATTATCGCGGCTGCTCAGGCTGGCGCAAATGGCTATGTAGTCAAGCCGTTTACTGCGGCTACTCTGGATGAGAAATTATCGAAAATATTCGAAAAGCTTGAGAAAGCAGGGGCTTAAATATGACAAGCGAGCTTTTGCAGCAGCAAGTGACACAACTAGACCCGATGCCGGCGATGGCGCAGAATGACGAAATGCTTAACCGTATTGGTCATGTAACGAGAGCGCTGCATGATAGCTTGAGCGGTTTGGGACTGGATAAACTTTTGGATCAGGTGGCGCATGATATTCCCGATGCACGTGATCGCCTCAATTATGTAGCACGCATGACAGAACAAGCTGCAGAGCGTGTGCTGAACGCGACGGACGTAGCAATTCCGTTACAAACGGAATTAGCCTCGGAGGCAACTGCGCTGGAACAGCGCTGGAAAGCAGTGTTAGCCAAGCCTTCATTGAAAAGTGAATATAACCAGACAGTAGATGGAACGCTGGCATTTTTAACCATGACAGGTAAGCATACTGCAGAAACCAAAGCACTATTGATGGATATCATGATGGCTCAGGATTTTCAGGATCTGACAGGTCAGGTGATCAAGAAAATCACCAGCTTGGCACAAGAGCTGGAAAAGCAACTGGTACAAGTCCTAATCGATTTCTCGCCAGCTGTTACTAAAAAAGAAACGGATGTCAGCACTGCTTTGATGAATGGGCCGCAAATCGACCCTGAGAATACAGTGGGTGTGGTTGCCAGCCAAGAGCAGGTTGATGACTTGCTGGATAGTCTGGGTTTTTAATATCAGGCTTTTTAGTTGACGGGTTGATGGGAACTTTAATTAAAACCGTGGCGAATAACGGGCCCTAGCTGTTGGAGTTCTTCATCGTTGTATAAGCGTCCTCGGGTAATAAATGCCAAACCTGTGCCGCAGTCTATTGAGAATGAGCCGCTAGAGCCAGGAACCGCATCCAGTATGGTATGGGTGTGCTCCGAGAACTGAAAGTGGCTGTCACCCATATAGAACGTTGCACCTGTGATTTCGCCTAACCTAACGTCAGATGGGCTAGGTTTAAATTCATTGGCTGGCATGCATAAGGGGCCGCTGCCTTCGCAACATCCGCCAGATTGAAAGAATATGATAGGGCCGAATTGTGCCGTGAGTTTTTGAATTAGCTCTACGGCAGCAGGTGTTGCAGAAACGCGTTCAATCATCACTAAATCCCCAAAAGCAAAGATACAAAAAACAAGAGGCGGTTTAGCCGCCTCTTGATACTACGCTGGTTAATTCATCACTTCAAGATTGTATGAACAATCTTGTTTTAGAATCATCTGGCTATAAAAAATCCTGGCTTAGAAAAAGCCTAGCTTTTTAGGGCTGTAGCTAACCAACAGATTTTTGGTCTGCTGGTAGTGATCTAACATCATCTTATGTGTTTCGCGACCAATGCCAGATTCCTTGTAGCCACCAAATGCTGCATGCGCAGGGTAGGCATGGTAGCAATTAGTCCATACGCGACCAGCCTTGATGCCGCGGCCCATGCGGTAAGCACGGCTGCCATCGCGTGTCCACACACCAGAACCTAGGCCAAATACCGTGTCATTGGCGATAGCCAGTGCGTCAGCTTCATCCTTGAAAGTGGTCACTGCCAGCACTGGGCCAAAAATTTCCTCTTGGAACACGCGCATTTTGTTGTGGCCTTTAAGCAGCGTTGGCTGCACGTAATAACCCTCAGCAAACTCGCCTTTAAGTACGTTGCGTTGACCACCAATCAGTAGCTCAGCACCTTCTTGTTTGCCGATGTCCATGTAAGACATAATCTTGTTGAGTTGATCTTGAGAAGCTTGTGCACCTATCATGGTGTTAGGATCTAGCGGGTTGCCTTGTACAATCGCTGCAACACGCGGTAAAACGCGTTCCATGAATTTTTCGTAAACAGACTCTTGAATTAAAGCACGTGACGGGCTGGTACAAACTTCACCCTGATTGAAAGCGAATAATACTAAGCCTTCGACCGCCTTATCAAAGAAGTCATCATCTTCTTGCGCAATATCTGCAAAGAACACGTTAGGTGATTTACCACCTAGTTCTAAAGTGGCTGGAATCAGGTTAGACGCAGCGGCTTGGGCGATGACTCGTCCCGTTGCAGTAGAGCCAGTAAAGGCAATTTTGGCAATACGGCGGCTATTGGCAAGTGGGGCGCCTACTTCGCGGCCATAGCCGTTAACGATATTCATCACGCCAGGTGGAACGATGTCCGCAATCAGCTCCATTAGGATCAAGATACTGATAGGTGTAAATTCTGCAGGCTTCATGACCACACAGTTGCCAGCGGCAACGGCCGGCGCCAGTTTCCAAGCTGCCATCAGGATAGGGAAGTTCCATGGAATAATCTGTCCGATTACGCCTAGTGGCTCATGGAAATGATAAGCAACCGTCGTTTCGTCAATTTCACTCAAGCTGCCTTCTTGCGCGCGTAAGCAACCTGCAAAATAACGGAAGTGGTCTATTGCTAGAGGAATATCGGCATTGAGGGTTTCGCGAATTGGTTTGCCGTTATCAACGGTTTCAGCAGTGGCAAGAAGCTCAAGATTGGCTTCCAGGCGATCGGCAATCTTAAGTAGCACGTTAGCACGCTCTGCTGGAGCTGTGCGTGCCCATTTATCGGCAGCGGCATGAGCCGCATCTAATGCAAGCTCGACATCTTCCGCGCTAGAACGTGCAGCTTGTGTGTAAGG
Organism: Methylotenera sp. UBA6020; assembly: GCA_002429455.1. Lineage (GTDB taxonomy): Bacteria > Pseudomonadota > Gammaproteobacteria > Burkholderiales > Methylophilaceae > Methylotenera. Next base: position 9,060 of record DIZU01000054.1, read on the forward strand.
TTTACCAGTGATAGGTGAAATTACATCAAAATATTCACCTTTTACAGGAGCAACCCATTTTCCACCAATGAAATTATCGTATTTGGCTTTGTAAGGTATTTTTACGCCAAGACCTTTTAGTAAATCTAAACTCATGCTGACTCCTCTAGTATTGCTATCGTTAATATAGTATTTCTATCTGTAAAACCGCATTACTTTGTCGATATTTTTATTATGTTTAAAACTAGCTTACCCCTCCAAACCCCTTGTAAATAAAGGAACTTTCAAGGAAATTCTAAATATAAGCCCTGCCGAAACAATAAACCTTAGTGGT
>DIZU01000054.1:9422-9871 GCA_002429455.1 Methylotenera sp. UBA6020
CAATAAACCTTAGTGGCAAGTAAATCAAGCCCAAATATTCTGCATTTGTTACATTTCATAACATGGAATTTAACTTGTTTAGATTTTTTATGCGAAGGCAAATTAAGCGGTAAATGTCATCTGCCATAAACCGCGAGGCGATTACTATTACGAAAGTCTGGGCATCCAACAAACAATATAGGGCGTATGTAAATGTTTAGGAGTGATTGTGTAGATACTGATAAGCGGCTAGAAACCTGCATGCCTAATGTTCAGTAGAGTCTGGAAAAAGCCTTCATCTTGAGCTATAGTGTGTTGGCACACATTAAAAAAACACAATAAATCACTGTCAATATGCCAGAAAATTTAGCTCCTTTATCTATATTAACGCGCGAGTTTTGGGGCAGCTTTACAAGCCCTACGCCTGCGGCATTAGGTAAGTCTATTTTATCCTTATTGGTGTTGGCCGA
>DIZU01000054.1:10080-14497 GCA_002429455.1 Methylotenera sp. UBA6020
CGAGAGCATCGTCTGTATTTTCTGGATATTTACGCTGTCAGGCTTAGGCGATGGCTACGCGGTAATTGCAGCAGTGCCCTATGTCTATCTAGTTGTTTCTTACGTTAGCCTTTTCATATTTTATCGTTTCAAACGCTTCGAATATTTTATCTTCACCCAATTGGTGATGTTGCTGGTGATGCCATTTTTTATGCAGTGGGCAATTGGCGGTTTTGCAGCTTCTAGTGGTGTGGCAATTTGGGCTATTTTATCGCCAGTAGGCGCATTGATGATACTTGGCACGCGCCAATCAACGCCTTGGTTTTTACTTTTCATTGGTTTGGCTTTCATTTCATGGAAGCTCAATCATTACTTTGCCGGCAATGCCATGCCTATACCAACCGGCGTAAAAGACACTTTTTTCTTGATGAACATTACCGGAACAGCAGCTATATTGTATGGTGTATTGTGATATTTTCAGGCACAAAAAGAACGTGTAATGTTATCGTTAGAGCTTGAGCAAGCAAGGTCAGAGAAATTATTACTCAATATTTTACCGGCAGCGATTGCTCAGCGGCTTAAAGCGAATGACATGCGTATCGCAGATCATTACGCCTCTGTCACCGTGATGTTTGCTGATTTAATCAACTTTACGCAAATTTCAGAAAAAATGTCGCCAACGCAGTTGATTGACTTGTTATCACAAGTGTTTTTGAGCTTCGACCAGTTGGCAGAAAAATTTCAAGTAGAAAAAATCAAGACGATAGGCGATGCCTATATGGTGATTTCTGGTGCTCCGGTGATTTATGCAGACCATGCCCATCGAATTGCTGAAATGGCGCTAGAGATGAAATCTGCATTAAATGAAGTTTCAATGAAAATCGGGATAAATTTGGGCATGCGTATCGGTATTAATAGCGGACCTGTTGTTGCTGGCGTGATTGGTAGCAGTAAGTTTAGTTATGATCTGTGGGGAGATACCGTTAACATGGCTAGCCGTATGGAAGATACATGTACGCCGGATGCAATTCAGGTGACACAAGCCACACAACAAATCCTACAGCATTCCTATACATTCGCAGCAAGAACAGGCGTTCAAGTTAAAGGCAAGGGTGCTGTAGATACTTACATTTTGCTAGGACATAAATAATTAACCGCTAAATAACGTTCAACAACAGCGCTACAAATGCGACATACATCATCAATATGCACTATAATGCGTCCGTTTTCGGAAGAGTGGATGAGCGGTTTAAGTCGCACGCCTGGAAAGCGTGTTTAGGCTAATAGCCTAACGCGGGTTCGAATCCCGCCTCTTCCGCCAGTAATTCACATACAAATCAATAGGTTAGGTTTTAATGCTGTCATTTTTAGGCCTGTTTTTCAGGGTGTTTAAGGTGGAATGCCAGCATTTTTGTAAACATTTCTACGGCTTTTTCCCCAGCTTCGGGAATTGCGTCTTTAATGAATTTAGCATAAACACGGCGCCTCTCGTTTTATAGTATTTTATAGTTCATTGTAGTATCTAGTAGTCTAGATATACCTAAGCTGTAATTAAGTGATCTACCTCATTGGCTCCGAAGCCGCCGTTTGGTTTTCTCTATAACATCAACAGCATTCAACCCTGTTTTAATAACGCCTCAAACTGCTCAATCGGCACCGGCTTACTAAACAGATACCCCTGATAGAGTGTGCACCCGCTGTCCAGGAGGAGTTGCCGTTGCTCTTCCGTCTCAACCCCTTCGGCAATAACGTTTAGATTAAGGCTGTGTGCCATGGCAATGATGGTGTGCACAATCGTTCTATCGTTGCTGTCAGTGGCAAGGTCGCATATGAATGATTGGTCGATCTTCAACTGATCCAGTGGTAGCCGTTTGAGGTATTGCAAAGATGAATAACCAGTGCCGAAGTCGTCCAGTGAGAACAGGACACCGATTTCTTTCAATGCGTTCATTGTTGCAATGCTGTCCACGATGTTCTCCAGTAGCAGGCTTTCAGTGAGTTCCAGCTTAAGTAGCTTCGGATTTATGGCATGGTGTTGTATGAGAGATTGCACTTGAGCCACAAAATCGGCTTGGAGGAACTGCTTGACACTTACGTTCACCGACAGAATGAGATTGCGGGTGAGTGCATCTTGCTGCCATGCTTTTAGCTGGGTGCAAACCGTCTCCAAAACCCATTGCCCGATGGGCAGTATCAAACCGGTTTCTTCAGCCAGCGGTATGAATTGAGCCGGAGGCACCAAACCGCGTTCAGGGGATAGCCAGCGGATTAATGCCTCGGCTCCCAATGGTCGGTGCGAATCGTCTACCTGTATCTGGTAATACAAACGGAACTGGTGATTCTCAAGCGCTTTGTGCAATTTTCCTTCGAGAGCTGCGCGAGCGTTGATGATGTCCATCATCTGCTGATCGAAGAAGCGCAGAGTGTTGCGGCCTGCTTTCTTGGCCTGATACATGGCTATATCGGCTTGCTTTAACATGTCATCTATTGACTGCTGGTGGTCTTTAAACAGGGTGGCACCGATGCTGGCGGTGCTGCTGTATTCGTGTGTGTTAAGCTGGTAAGGATGATTGAGCGAGACGAGTATTTTCTCGCTGATGGCTTTAGTCTGTGCCGCAGCTTCAAGGTCTTTTTTGCTCAGGTCTTCGAGCATCACCACGAACTCGTCACCCCCCAGACGCGCCACGGTGTCACCTTCGCGCACGCAGGATTCAAGACGATGCGCAACCAGTTGCAGCAGTAAGTCCCCGATGTCATGGCCGAGCGTGTCGTTGAGGGTCTTGAAATTGTCCAGGTCAATGAACAGCAGCGCACCCTCCCGGCCGCTACGCGCGCTGGAAGCGAATGCTTGATGGAGCCGGTCAATAAGAAGCCGCCGGTTGGGCAGGCCAGTGAGCGGGTCGTAGAAAGCCAGATTCTTGATTGTTTCCTCCGCTGCCTTGTCTTTCGTAATGTCGATGTGTGACCCGACATAATGTGTGACAACTCCGTCGCTCCCCATGACGGCGGAAATGGTGAGCCATTCGGGATATACCTCACCATTTTTGCGTCGATCCCAGATTTCTCCCTGCCATGTTCCAGTGCGCTGTATGGCCTCCCACATCGCGCGATAGAAGTCCAAATCGTGGCGGCCAGACTTGAGCAGGCGCGGTGTTTGGCCCACGGCTTCCTCGGCCGTATAGCCGGTGTTCTCGGTAAATGCCAGGTTGACCCGTAGGATTACACCGTTGGCATCGGTGATCATCATGCTTTCTTGCGACTCGAAAGCGATGGCGGCAACACGAAGTTCGACCTCCGCCCGCTTGCGCTCCCTCACTTCCTCCTGCAGCTGCATATTGGTCTGAGAAAGCTTGGTTGCCTGCTTTTCCAGATCGACGTTCACCAGGCGCAGGTTTTCCGCATGTTTCGCAGCGCGGTTGGCGAGGTGGGAGTCGAACACAGATATCAGCAGGGTCGTCGCCAGGAACATGAAGGTAAAGCCACCGATCACGCTGGCGAGCCAGACGTTGTTGATATCCTGCGGGTTCACCGAGCAGACGGTGTTCGGCGCGAAGTTCGCCGCCGCCATGCCGGTATAGTGCATCCCGGTAATCGCGATACCCATAACGAGCGAACTGCCGGCTTTCTTCCAGAACGCGGACAAAATCGTCTCCGTGCGCAACTGAAAGGCGATCCACAGCGCCGCCACCGAGGCGGCGATCGCAATCACGATAGAGGCGGCGAAAAGCGGAGGATCGTAGCGGATCGGCGGGTTCAATTCCATCGGCCGCCATTCCGGTGTAGTGCATGCAGGAGATGCCGATTCCCATCAGCAATCCGCCGCTCAGCAGCCTGCGCAGGCTCAAAGTGCCATGGCTGACCGTGTAGAGCGCAAAGCCCGACACGATGGTCGCGATAAAGAGCGACAGCAGCGTGATGGGTATATCGAACGCCATCGGAATCGGCAGCTGGAAGGGCCAGCATGCCGATGAAGTGCATCGACCAGATGCCGGTCCCCATGGAGAGAGCGCCGCCGAACAGCCAGTAGCGCGAGGCCCGGGTTCCATGCGCCACGACGCGCGACGCAAGGTCAAGCGCCACGTAGGATGCGATGGTCGCGACTACGATCGAAAGAAAAACTAGCCAGGGATTGTAGCTGCCTGCCATGCTTTGCCCTTTGTATTATTCCGGAAGGTATGGAGGGGGCTATGCTACAACTATATCGCGGAATGACTCGCGCCAATCATCAATATATTCTCTTGGACATGCACAGCAGTTCTCGGAAACAGGAACACGATTGTCCTCTATGCGTGAAATTCGCGAATGACTGCTTGCACGAAGTGTCCTCTAGCCAAGCACCACAGGCATTCAGTGGTGGCGGAATTTACCATGTAACGGTCCGCGTAAGTTTAGAACCGTGACCGTCATTTTCTCGGCCGTAGCGGACGGTCGCATCCAG
>DIZU01000178.1:0-3488 GCA_002429455.1 Methylotenera sp. UBA6020
CCTATTACGACCATACCGACCGTGATTATCCAGGCGTATTTAGCGAGAAGCTTGATACTTACGATATCGATGCCCAGCATCACTTTCAATGGGGCCAGAGCAACGATATCGTTTGGGGCGGGGGCTACCGCCTGATGCTGGACCATGTCGATAATAGTGCGAGTTTGGCATTTTTGCCGGCAAACCGGCGTTTAGCCCTGTCTAACTTTTTTGCCCAGGACACCATTGCCCTCAATCCGCGCCTGAAATTGACCCTGGGCGCCAGAGTCGAACACAATACCTTTACCGGGCTTGAGTTTCAACCTAACGTACGGCTGGCCTGGAAACTGAATGACAAATCGCTGTTATGGTCGTCGATATCACGGGCGGTGCGTACGCCCTCGCGTATAGATGGCGAGTTTTTCATTCCGGCCAGTGCGTCTTTTTCCTCCTGGTCTTACCGGTAACCAGGATTTCAAATCGGAAAAATTGACTGCCTACGAGCTTGGCTACCGCGTCGAGCCGACTGCCAATACTACGCTTTCGATTTCTACTTTTTATAACGTTTACGATGAGCTGCGCACTGTGGAATTATCCGCAGGTGGCGGTTTTCCTTTCATACTCGGCAACAAGATGAAAGGCGAGACTTATGGCGTGGAAATGTGGGGCACATACCGCGTAAATGACTGGTGGAGGCTGAGTGCCGGCTATAACCATCTGGAGAAGCGACTCAATGTTAAATCCAGCAGCAGCGATACAACCAGTGTGCGCGGCTTGGATGTTGATCCTAGCGAGCAATTCTCCTTACGCTCAGCGATGAATCTGGCTCATCACACCGAGCTTGATGTGGCTGTGCGCACGGTTGCAGGCCTGTCCGCAAGCCATGTCCCCAGCTATACCGCACTTGATGCACGGCTGGGTTGGGCTATCAGGAAGGGTCTTGAGCTCTCTCTGAGCGGCTTCAACCTGCTGGATGGTCGCCATCCAGAATTTGGCAGCATAGCTTCGCGTAGCGAACTTGATCGCAGTGCTTATCTGAGCATGCTATGGAATTTCTAACCGATACTTTGACCATGCTATTGCGCCTAGCCCATGCTGTTTGCTCACGTAGCGGGAGGTTGTTATGCGTTTTAGGTTTCATATTCTGGTCTGGAAATGGATTTACCGGCATGCCTGTGGAATATGCAGTCAAGGCGGCATATCTCACCAAGTTTGGAATATACGCCGAATGGCCTAGCACCGCTTTTGCTACGGCAGACAGTGCGGTCAATCTATGCTTAGTTGGTGTTGACCCTTTTGGCGCGATACTAGACAAAGCCGTTGTTAACCAGCGTGTCGGCAACCGCCCAATTATTCTGCGAAGACTGAAGACGGTTACGCGGGAGTCAGGCTGTCATATTCTGTATATTGGTAGCGCTGACCTTGCATATATTACCCAGACAGTAGAGGCGCTGCGCGGCAGTAGCGTCTTGACAGTCACGGATGCTGAGCCTGGCGTTGCTCCTGGAATTATCAACTTTGTCATTCAGGATAACCGTGTGCGCTTTGAAGTTGATGAAGCTGCAGCAATCCAAAATGAACTTGCGTTGAGTTCCAAACTATTTAGCCTCGCGCTTAACGTCAAGGCTAAACGCTAAGGAGTTTTAGAATGGACTGGCTAATCAATATCCCCATCCGCCGCAAACTCATGTTAATTACCGCCATCGCCAGCGCAACGGCCTTACTGTTGGCGGGCTCAATTATTGTTACCTACGATACCATTGCTTATCGAACCAAGCAAAAACAGGACATTTCTGTACGTGCCGAGATTGTTGCCGAGAACGTTTCGGCGTCCCTGGTTTTTAACGACCCCAAAACGGCACAGGGGTATTTGCAGGCGATGAGTGCTAGTCCTGAAATCACTGTGGCTGGAATATATGCTATGGATGGCACTATATTCAGCAGTTATGTTCGTCCCGGCATACAGGCTCCGCCATTGCCTGCACAGGTCGGGCCTCAGGGCTTACGTTTCGAAGGCAATGACCTAGTGGTGTTTTGGCCGATTAAGGAAGGAATAGAACGAGTCGGTACGCTTTATTTTCGTGCCCACTTCGAGCCTTTGGCGAGGCGTCTTGCACGTTACGGCGCCATCATTTTATTGGTGATGATTGTTTCGCTGTTAATCACAGTGCCAATCTCCATGCGCCTGAATGCGGTGATTGTTAATCCTATACGTGAAATGACCGAAGCCGCCCGACTGATTGCTGCGGGAGAAATTTTTGTCAAGCCAGTAACCCAGCCTCGTAATGACGAACTTGGCTATCTGGAAGAAAAATTCAGGCAGATGGCCGAGTCTTTGCAGGAAAAAGCAGCCATAGGACGCCAGATAGCGGCGGGTGATCTCGACCTGAAAATATTGCCGCAGTCAGATAAAGACGTTCTGGGCAATGCTTTTGTGGCAATGGTGAAGAGTTTGCAAGAAAAAGCTGAAGTTGCCACCAAGATTGCCACGGGAGACTTGACTGTACCGATTACGCTTCAGTCTGAGCGTGATGTGTTGGGGAGGGCATTCACATCCATGACGGAGAATCTGCGTGCCATGAACAGTGAGCTGAGTGAAGGGATTGATGTGCTGGCTACTTCAACGAACGCCATTATGGCCGGCACAAGTCAAATCGCCGCTGGAGCTACAGAAACGGCAACCGTGGTCTCGCAAACCGTCACGACTGTTGAAGAAATGAAGCAGACGGTAATGGTTTCCAGCCAAAAGGCAAAATATGTATCTGAAACAGCGCAAAAAACCGTACAGGTTTCTCAGTCAGGACGAAAGTCGGTCGAAGACGTAGTGCAAGGCATGAGCCACATCCAGCTACAGATGGAATCCATTGCCGATAGCATTATTCGGTTAAGTGAGCAGAATCAGGCCATCGGCGAAATTATTGCTACTGTCAGGGATCTGGCTGAGCAATCTAATCTGCTTGCCGTCAATGCCGCTATTGAGGCCAATAAAGCAGGGGAGCTAGGACGCGGATTTACCGTGGTTGCACAAGAGGTTAAATCCCTTTCCGAGCAATCGAAAAAAGCTACCTCCCAGATACGATTGATTCTTAGTGAAATTCAAAAGGGTACAGACCTTGCAGTGCTGGCGACTGAGCAAGGATCCAAGGCGGTTGCGGCTGGAGTCAAGCAGTCTAAAGAGGCTGGAGAGGCCATACGCCTGCTGGCAGAAAGTATTGGAGAAAATGCCTCGGCAGCTAGCCAGATTGCGGTGTCAGCACAGCAGCAAATGGTGGGAATGGATCAGCTTGCGATGGCAACACTGAGTATCAAGGAAACTACCACACGGAATATGGAAAGTACCAAGCACGCAGAACTGGCTGCGTATGATCTGCATGCGCTCGGGCTTAAGCTGAAAAAATTGGTAGAGCGGTATCAGATATAAGTAATCATTAAAATGTAATAATAACAAGGAGTTATCTACATGAGGTTCTCTATCGGTTTGAAGTTGTGGGCGGGTTTTACGTCAATTT
>DIZU01000178.1:3616-9001 GCA_002429455.1 Methylotenera sp. UBA6020
TAATAACAAGGAGTTAGCTACATGAGGTTCTCTATCGGTTTGAAGTTATGGGTGGGTTTTACGTCAATTTTGCTAATCCTGATTGTTGTGGGAAGCATCTCTTATCAAAGCACGACAAAATTGATGGATGCTGCCAACTGGAAGGCGCATACCTTTAGGGTGCTCCTTAAGCAGAGTGAGCTACTTGATACCCTACAAAACGCAGAAACCGGGCAGCGTGGCTACCTGATCACCGGGGAGGAGCGCTATTTGGAGCCTTATCGGGCCACATTGGGCAATATAGACAGTAGTTTTCAGACACTGAAAACACTTACGGCCGATAACCCAGTCCAGCAACAGCGATTGGAGACGATGCGGCCGATTATTGCGGAAAAACTTAGCGAGCTTGATGAAACCATTAAGTTGCGCAAACTAAAAGGCTTTGATGCAACGCGAAAAATTGTACTGTCAGATCATGGCAAGAAAGCCATGGATAACATTAGAGCTATCGCCAAAGACTTTGAATATGAAGAAAACAGCTTGTTAAAGAGCCGAGATGAAGAAATGCGGGTCAGGTCAGAGGCTACGCTGTCTAGCATTATTTATGGAACACTATTTGCCATTGTTTTAGTGATTATGGCGGGCTGGCTGCTTACCTGGCATATATCAAAACCGCTCACAGCCATTACGACCATGGCAGAACAGATTGCAGCTGGAGATTTATCCATCACGCTCAAGACCAGTACCCGGACTGACGAACTGGGTGTCCTTATGCGGGTCTTTGCACATATGGTGTACTCTCTTCAGGGCATGGCAGATATTGCAAAACAGATTGCAGCCGGAAATCTTACTATAGAAGTTAAGCCGCAATCGGCTCAAGATATGCTCGGTAATGCATTTGCCACCATGGTTGATAACTTAAGGAGGCTAATGCATGACATCCGTGAAGGGGTGAATGTGTTGACCTCCTCCTCGAGTGAGATCCTGGCGACGACCTCACAGGTAGCCTCAGGCGCAGTCGAGACGGCGACAGCAGTCAGCCAGACCACTTCTACGGTAGAAGAAGTGAAGCAAACCGTCCATTTAGCGAATAAGAAAGCCCAGCAGGTTTCTGACAATGCCCAGAAAACCACGCAGGTTTCAAAGTCGGGGCAATTTGCCATCGCAGAAATGATCGCAGGGATGAACCGCATTCGGGAACAGACCGCCTCTACGGCTGAAAGCATCGTCAAGCTCGACGAACAAAGCCAGGCGATAGGCGAAATTATTACCAGCGTCAACGACCTGGCCGAGCAATCCAATCTGCTGGCGGTGAATGCCGCCATTGAAGCGGCTAAAGCCGGAGAGCAAGGCAAAGGCTTTACGGTAGTGGCCCAGGAAATCAAGAGTTTAGCGGAGCAGTCCAAGCAAGCCACGGCGCAGGTACGTGCGCTGCTAGGCGGCATTCAGAAAGCCACCGGCGCCGCAGTGATGGCAACCGATCTGAATGGCAAAGCGGTAGAAGCGGGCGCGCTGCAATCAAATGCGGCCGGCGATTCGATCCAGATACTTGCGGACAGCATCGTTGAAGCCGCACAGGCGGCAATGCAGATTGCAGCATCTAGCCAACAGCAATTGATCGGCATGGATCAGGTCGCGTTGGCCATGGATAACATCAAGCAAGCCAGTACGCAGAACATGGCGGGTACGAGGCAGGCAGAAGCGGCAGCAAAGAACCTGCATGAACTGGGGCTGAAGCTTAAGCTGATGGCTGAGGTTTATCACGTGTGAAAGATTATCAGATTGACGTTAAATCAGGAGCAAAGTATGCATGCTGAACGAAAGAAGCCTTGGGTATTCCGGCTGTTTACACTACAAACGAATCCGGAGTTGTTTAGACACATTGTTGAATCGGCACCGAATGCGATTGTGTTGGTTGGTCGAGAAGGCCGTATTAGTCTAGTAAATGCACAGACCGAACTGCTGTTTGGCTATCCACGTAAAGAGCTGGTTGGGCAGTCTATTGAGCATTTGGTGCCTGAACGTTTTCGAGTAACACATCCCGGACATAGAGCAGCATTTTTTGCACATCCTAGCGAACGGTCAATGGGCGCCGGGCGAGACCTGTATGGACTACGCAAGGACGGTAGCGAATTCCCGGTAGAAATCGGTCTTAAGCCTCTTCCGAACAGCGGAGAGATGATGGTTCTGGCTAGTATCATTGATATTAGTGAACGGAAACGCGCTGAGGAGCGTTTCCGGCGCGTTGTTGAGTCAGCACCTAATGCCATCATTCTCGTCGGTCGTGACGGCAAAATTACACTTGTGAATACTCAAACAGAAAAATTATTTGGTTATACCCGTGAAGAACTGGCTGGGCTGACTATTGAGCAACTGGTGCCTGAACGTTTTCGCAGTGCGCATCCCGGACACCGGGCTACTTTCTTCGCCAGCCCTAGTGCGCGGATGATGGGTGCTGGCCGGGATCTCTTTGGGTTACGTAAGGATGGCCATGAATTTCCGGTAGAAATCGGCTTGAATCCTATCCAGAGTGATGATGGGGAGCAGGTGCTGGTTAGTATTATCGATATTACTAAACGCAAGCAGGCAGAGGATGGGGTGCAGGAAATGGTGAATGTCCTGGCCGCTTCTATTAGCGATATTTTAACGGCTGCAAGCCAGGTAGTGACTGGCTCCGCGGAGAATGCTACAGCAGCAAGCCAGACCACCTCTACGGTAGAAGAAGTCAAACAAACGGCACTGATGGCGGCGGATAAGGCCAAGCATGTATCCGAGGTTGCTAAAAAGACTGCTGAAATATCACAGCATGGTAGGAAGTCTGTAGAACAGTCGCTTGAGGCTATGCAGCATATCCAGGCACAAATGGAATCAGTGGCGAATAGTATTTTACGGCTATCGGAACAAGGGCAGAAGATTGGCGAGATCATTGCTACCGTCAATGATTTGGCTGAGCAATCCAACCTGTTGGCAGTTAATGCGGCCATTGAAGCCTCTAAGGCTGGCGAACAAGGCAAAGGGTTTACGGTAGTTGCCCAGGAAGTGAAGAGTTTAGCTGGGCAATCCAAGCAGGCTACGGCGCAGGTAAGGGCAATTCTGGGAGACATCCAGAAAGCTACCAGCTCGGCAGTGATGGCGACTGAGCAAGGCAGCAAGGCAGTAGAGGTCGGCGTCAGGCTTTCTGGAGAAGTGGGGGAGTCAATCCGGGCATTGTCTGACAGCATTGAGGAGGCGGCAGGCGCGGCAACACAAATTGCGGTATCGGCACAGCAGCAGTTAGTGGGCATGGATCAGGCGGTATTGGCAATCCGGAGTATCAGTCATGCAAGTTCGCAGAATGTAGATAGCGCACGAAAAGCCGAGATTGCGGCGCAGAAGCTGCACGAGCTGGGTCTCAAGTTGAAACAGTTGGTAGAGCGTAATTAGCGGAGGCTAACTAATGGCTGGAAAAGACAGCGATTTTCTTAAAAGACTGCTGGCAACCTTCAGGGTTGAAGCGCAGCAGCATATCGACACCTTGTTCTCAGGGATCGCCGAACTTGAGCAAATGCCAGACGAAACCAGGCAGGCTGACATAATTGAAGTGATTTTTCGTGAAGCGCACAGCCTGAAAGGTGCCGCACGCTCAGTTAATCTGGCACAAATTGAACGTGTTTGTCAGACGTTGGAAAGTACTTTTCTCTTGATGAAACGGAAGGAGGTTAATCTCACGCCCGATCTTTTTAGCAAACTGCATCAGAGCGTCAGGAGTTTGAGTGAGCTTCTCGACCTGTCTGCCCAACCAGAACAAACCGTGTCTTCCAACAAGGTAGATACCGAAGTGTTTAATGAGCAACCAGAAGCGCCAATTCACGCGACTGCGCCAGCATTGCCGGTTGCTACAACGGTGCCCGGCACCGTGAAAATGTCAGCAGTGAAGCTGGATAGCATTTTTATGCAGGTGGAGGAAATGCTGGCGATCAAGCTTTTAGCGCAGCAACATAAGCATGAACTACAAGCTGTGAATGCGTTGACTTCTGCATGGGCAAAGGAGTGGGGCAGCATCAGAACGCGTCACCCTGATTTTTACAAGGCATTGGTAAATGAGCCGCAGTGGTTAGAACTGGTGGAAAGGAATGCTGCTTTTATTAAAAACCTGATGTATCAGTTCGGTGCCATGGGCAAGGCTGTTGATCAGGATCAGCGCACGCTGGGGCGTATGGTTGATGAACTGCTGGAGGACATGAAAAAGGTGCTGATGTTACCTTTCTCGACACTACTGGAAATTTTCCCCAGGCTGGTGCATGACCTTGCTGTTGATTTCGACAAGGATATTGAACTGGTGATTCAAGGAGGTGAGATTGAGGCGGATCGCAGGATACTTGAAGAAATTAAGGACCCGCTGATTCATCTGGTGCGAAATAGTGTTGATCACGGGATCGAGATGCCAGCAGAACGAACAGGCAGGGATAAGTTATCACGCGGAAAAATCATGATTACGATTTTGCCCAGAAGTGGCAATCAGGTGGAGATCAATATTTCCGATGACGGGGCGGGTATTGATATCGGCAAAGTCAAGGCGAGTGCCGAACGGTTGGGAATCGTGACTAAAGAAGACATTCCCGAGCTGGATGATCGTGAAGCCGTGGAATTCATTTACCAGTCAGGGCTATCAACCAGCCCAATCATTACGGAAGTCTCGGGTCGAGGGCTCGGGCTGGCGATTGTGCGTGAAAAAGTCGATAAGCTGGGAGGTGTTGTTTCCGTTGAAACGCATCCTGGCATCAGCACTACTTTTCGCATCGTACTACCACTTACGCTGGCTACCTATCGTGGCATTAGTGTCCGTGTAGGGGAACAACAGTTTGTCCTGCCGACTAAAAATGTCGAGCAGACGGTAAGAGTGCATCAGCAAGAAATACAAACGGTAGAAAATCTCGAAACGATCCGTATGCATGGGGAAACGTTGTCTTTAGTCTGGCTTGGCGATGTATTAGGCATCCCTTGCCATAACGGGAATGATGCTTTGTTTATGCAGGCGATGATTTTATCTGCGGGTGGCAAGCGCATTGCTTTTGTCGTGGATGAAGTGCTTAACGAGCAAGAAGTCCTAGTGAAAAGTCTGGGCAAGCAACTACCGCGGGTGCGCAATATAGCGGCGGCGACTGTACTTGGCTCTGGCAAGGCAGTGCCTATTCTAAATGTAAATGATTTACTCAAATCCGCGCTGAAGGTTGCGAGTACCAGGAAATCGGCTGCCAGTGAAAATATAATAAAAAACCAAATAGTCTTGGAACAGTCTGTCCTTGTCGTGGAAGACTCAATTACTGCACGAAGCCTGCTCAAAGGAATTTTGGAGATTGCCGGCTACAAAGTAACGACAGCCGTAGATGGCATAGATGGCATCACCCAGTTACGTAGCGGAGTTTT
>DIZU01000178.1:9103-12000 GCA_002429455.1 Methylotenera sp. UBA6020
CAGTTACGTAGCGGAGTTTTCGATATTGTGATTTCTGATGTAGAAATGCCGCGCATGAATGGTTTCGATCTGACGACAAAGATTCGTAGCGACAAAAAATTTGCCGATTTGCCGATAGTACTGGTGACTGCGCTGGAGTCACGCGAGGACCGCGAGCGCGGTATTGATGTGGGTGCCAATGCCTATATCGTCAAACGTAACTTCGAGCAGAGCAATCTGCTAGAAGTGATCAGGCAGCTGATATAAGGAGTGTCATGAGTTATTACGAACGGGCTACTCAATGAAAGCGGTTGAACAGAAAGTGATCAATGGCTTGTCATCCAATGCGTCCAGACCTCTCATCAAGGTGTTGGTGGTGGATGATTCGCCCACAGCCAGGGAGCTTATGGTCTACCTGCTGGCTTCTGATCAGGAAATCCAGATTATTGGCACTGCCAGTAACGGCGAGGAGGCGCTAAGTGCAGTTATCAAACAAAAGCCAGATGTCGTGACCATGGACGTCCATATGCCGAAGATGAATGGTTTGGAAGCCACACGCGCCATTATGGAAAGTTGCCCGGTACCTATCATCATGGTGAGTGGGAGTTCATCCGATGCGGAAATGATATCTACATTCTCCGCGCTGGAAGCCGGGGCGCTGGTTGTGTTGAAGAGACCGCCCGGTGTTGAACATCCTGATTATGCAGCGACGTCCAGAGAATTGATTCAGGCTGTCAAGCTGATGTCGGAAGTTAAAGTGGTCAAACGCTGGTCACAACGTAAGGCAGCTATCCATGCAGTGTCTGAATCAAGCCAACAGGAATTTGTGCCTTCCACTGCAAAAGTCCGCCTGGTCGCGATGGGCTCATCTACGGGTGGGCCACTTGTGCTACAAAAGATACTCTCCAAGCTTCCCCGAAATTTTCCTGTACCTATCATCATCGTACAGCATATTACGGAAGGTTTCACCGAAGGATTTGCTGATTGGCTGATGGAAACCACCGGGATTCCTGTCCGAGTTGCAAGCCATGCTGAGTTGATGAAGCCCGGTTGTGTTTACATGGCACCCAACGGCAATCAGATATCAGTTGATCGTTTTGGCCGTATCGCTTTAAAAAAAGAAGCACTAGAGCACGGGCATGCACCCTCTGTCTCTTATTTATTCCGTTCAGTTGCCGCTGCTTATGGCCCAAACGCTGTGGGAGTGTTGCTGACCGGCATGGGAAAAGATGGTGCCGCAGAGCTCGGATTAATGAAAGAGCGGGGCGCAATTACCTTGGCTCAGGACAAGGAAAGTTCTGTGGTACATGGTATGCCAGGGGAAGCCATAGCACTGGGCGCAACAACCTATGTAATGTCACCTGAAAAAATTGCCGCAGCACTTACCAGCTTGACTAGACCGTCGCAAGGAAAGTCTGACGATTACCAGTAATGATAGTCGCCATGGATGATAAGGAGTATCAATATGTCAAAAAAAATAAAAATAAATCCACCCGGTGTAATCGAAATCCTGATTGCAGAAGATAGCCCTACGCAGGCAGAGCAACTACAGTATTTGCTGGAGCAGAATGGTTACCACGTAACTACCGCTGCCAATGGCCTACTGGCACTGGCAGCGATGAGTCATCGGAAACCACATCTGGTGATTAGTGATGTCGTGATGCCGGAGATGGATGGCTATGCACTTTGTCACGCGATCAAAGCCAATAAAGATATGGAAAATATCCCCGTGATGCTGGTGACCTCGCTTTCGGATGTGCGCGATGTTATGAAGGGGCTGGAATGCGGTGCAGATCATTTTATCCGCAAACCCTACGATGAGAAGTACCTGTTATCCCATATTGACTATCTGCTAGTAAATCGTCGTATGCGCAAGAATCAGTCGGTGCAGATGGGGATGGAAATCTATTTATCGGGACAGCGGCATTTCATCTCTGTCGAGCGGCAGCAGATTCTGGATATGTTAATTTCAATTTATGAAGAAGCTATCCACATGAACGAAGAGTTGGTGGTGCAGCAAGAAAAGCTGGCACTTTCCAACCAGTCTTTGAATGGCCTATACCTGATTGCAGAAGGCCTCAATCATGCGGCCAATGAGCATGAGGTGGTTGAGCTGGCGGTAGAGCGTGCCCTGGATTTACCTGGTATTCAGGCGAGCTGGATATGGTTGCGCGAGGGTGAAACGGGTTTTCGGTTAGCAGCTTCGCGCAATTTTCCTGAGTCAGAAACGCTCAGTAATTTGGAGGTTAACTGCCAATGCCGACGCAAATTACTTGCTGGCGAGCTTGATTTGGCGATCAACATTTTCGAGTGTGACCGGCTCCGGCTTAACGCGCAAAGCTCAGGCGGAGCACTTTCACATATTAGCATACCATTAGGGCCTAAGGACAACCCTCTGGGCGTGATGAATTTGGTCGGACTGAGCGGCAGGCTGTTCAATGACGATGAGTTGAGAATGGTTTATGGCGTAGGCAAGCAGATTGAAGCAGCGCTTATTCGCACACAATTGCATGCTCAGCTGGAGGCTTTGTTAGAGCAACGCACTGTGGCACTGTCGGAAGAAATTATCGTGCGTGAGCTGACTCAACAAAGTCTTCGACTCACTGAAGTCAGGCTGGACAGCATTCTTTCTTCGATGGAAGATGTCGTGTATTCCACCGTAGCTACACCTCCCTATAATCAGCTGTTTTTGAATCCGGCAGCTGAACACGTGTATGGCCGGCCGTTATCCGACTTTTCCAGCATGCCTGATCTTTGGCTGGAGCTGATCTATCCGGAAGACAAAGCATCAGTGCTGGATAGCCTGCAAACTATGTTTGTCAGCGGGTTTGCTGAGATTGAATACCGCATAGTGCGTCCGGATGGCGAACTACGCTGGCTTTATGACCGCACACATCTGGTGTACGACGACGCAGGAT
>DIZU01000136.1:0-212 GCA_002429455.1 Methylotenera sp. UBA6020
GCAATGAATACATCGGTAGCAAAACCATAGCCGGCTTTGCTGGCTAGCGTTGCTGCATAGCCAAGCGCATCTACCGTATGTGGCAACAGCACCACTGCCGGTTTTTTGGATTCAATCAATGCAGAAACCGCTGCTTCAAAAATATCCGGGTCAAACTCAGTCACGGCCGATTTAACCACCACGACTTCATCTACACCATTCACTGACAACGC
>DIZU01000136.1:312-1376 GCA_002429455.1 Methylotenera sp. UBA6020
CATCTACACCATTCACTGATAATGCAGGAACAAAGCTCTCTGCCTGGCTACCAATGACGGCAACCACTACTTTGTCATCCGCTGATTTTTTCAGGCCTTGTGCCGCTGAAATAAGCTCTAAGGTCACTGGACGTAACTCGTTGCGGCGATGCTCCGCAATTACTAAAATCGTTTTCATCTTTATGCTCCCTTAAATTCGTTGATAATTTGGATCAGTCTGGCTGCTTGCTCGGCAACCGTGCCTTCGATCATCTGCGCACGGCCTTTGGCTGGCACATACATACGGCGCACGCGCGACATTGAACTATCAGCGCCGGCATCAGAAGCCGTGAGGCCAATATCAGCCAGTGACACTTCTTCAATCGGTTTTGCTGCAGCTTTGCTTGATGCCGCGTAATGAAGCATAGCGAGGCTTGTTGATACCAAGCTGAATAGTCAGCACGGCTGGGCAGTTGATTTCAACTTCTTGCAGCATGCCGCCTTCAAGCTCACGGCGAATCACCGCACTGCTGCTGCCGGGTTTATATTGCAGATCAGCCACTACCGCTGCATGTGGCCAGTTAAGATAGGCCGCTGTAGAAATACCAGTTGATGAATAAGCCTGGTCAGACGACTGCACGCCGGCAAACACCATATCTGGCGCTTCTTTTTTAACCACAGCAGCTAGAACGCGGCCTATGGCAATGGCATCAGAGCCTTCAATGGCATCATCCCAAACTCTTATTGCACGGTCAGCGCCTTTGGCCAGGCATTTACGCAGGCTTTCATCTACGCGATCCGGACCGACTGAAACCACGACGACTTCAACTTCAACGTCGCTGGACTCCTTGATTTTCATTGCTTCTTCAAGTGAGAAGTCATCCCACTCGTTGAGGTCGTACAGCAAAAAATCTTCATCTACGTCTTTTCCATCGGCGCGGATTTCAAAGTCCTCATCCAGTGCTGCCACTTGTTTTACTGCTACCAATATCTTCATGATTACCTTCTCCTAATGACTTCGTACTTATCAACTACTTAATAATTATTTTGCCCAAGCTGGCTTTATCCAAAAAACCAGCTAACCA
>DIZU01000136.1:1570-2059 GCA_002429455.1 Methylotenera sp. UBA6020
GCCAACATCAGGCGGTGCAGGTAATACGGATCCTCCAGCAACGGCAGCAAGGTGGTGCGTGTAGCCTTGCGGTTCAGTATCACACCGCGCCGTACATCTGCTTCCGGCGATGCTGCAAGCTTTTGCAAAATCGGCTGCGGTGTATGCGCGTTGGAAGCGACGCCACTTAACACATCTATATCCGTATCTTCTGCGAGCGACTCCAACAAATACTTAGGCGCATTTTTCTGGTAGGCCACAGCAGAGCGCACCCATGCATCCTCATCTTTTGCCAATACGCCCAAAAGCTTGACTGGACAATGCGGATTTCTCGCCACAGCGCGCCTGACATCGGCGATTGCATCGGTTGATAGCTTTTCCAATACCATGCGCGACACCGCCGTATTTCGTCCTAACCATAGCCTTACCCAAGTGTCGGTATCAGTCATCAAACGATTGATGCTAGCAGCGGTTAAATCTGGCCGAACCGCGATTGCACGCCTGACTGCA
>DIZU01000136.1:2227-4064 GCA_002429455.1 Methylotenera sp. UBA6020
TACATCCTGAGGCAAACGCTTATCACCTGCCAGCTGACGCAACACCATTATTGGCACGTCATCATCGCTAAGTGCACTGTCTATCACCGACTGTGGGCAATTAGCGTGGGCAATGACCGCCGCGCGTGTATAAGCATCACCTTCAGCATAAATATGCTCCAGCAAATCTGCTGGCGTGGACGGATTAGCTGCCACATTCTTATCAAAAATCTCATGCCCTTGGCTAGTCGCCATACGGGCCAGCAGCGCCCTTAACACATGGCCCTCGGCAGCGGGGTTTCTACTCACCGCCTTGAGGCTTTCTATATCACTTTCAAACTGCGCAATTTTTTCCAGCACGTTAGTTGGCGTGTGCTGGTGCTGCGCAATCAACACGGTCAAGGCTGTATGCTTTCCTACATCATGCGCTTCGCCAGCATAAAGCCGAGACAAAGCCTGTGATGGTGTGCCGGGGTTTTTGTCTAACCGTACCTCTACGGCTGCATCACTTGTCCCTGCTGCCATATTCCGCGAAATATTCTGGGCAAGCGCCTGCAGCACGGCAGCCGGCGTATGCTCCCAGCGTGCGAGCATTAATGCATCGCGCCGTTTGCCGAACATCACGGCTTCCAGTTCATTGCACTGCTCACTACTCGCTATGCTGTACACGGCAGCCGCGCAGTACGGGTCGCCGGTCTGCATCGCCGCCTGCACCAAAGCCGCTGCTGTTTTTGGCACGGTCAAATCAACTGTCCAGAGCACTTTTTTCTGTAGGAGCGACTTCAAGCACTTCCTTTTCCTGATTTTCTTCAACAGGCACACCGTAATCCATGCACTCATCAATCAGCTCTATCAGTTCTCGCACAATGAATTTACCTTCATAACCTGAGGTTTTAAGCGCATCCTCAAACATGGTCAGGTCTTTTGGACAGGAAACCACAAACACTTCCAGCCCTTCAATGACCGCAGCTTCTTTCATACGGTTTTGCGAAGGCTTTTCAATACCAACCGGATCAGGAATCCAGATACGCCCGCCGCCTGCACCGCAGCAGAAGGAGTTGTCTTTATTGCGCCCCATCTCCACCAACTCGCAACCCAGCATTTTGAGAATGTCACGCGGCGCATCGTAACCTTTGTTGAAACGTCCCAAATGGCAAGGATCATGGAAAGTCACCTTGTAATTGAGTTTTTTGGCTAATGGCAATCTGCCATCTTCAATCAATTTTTTAACCACCGTGCTGTAGTGTTGAATCTCATAGGTGCCGCCAAAATCCGGATACTCATTACGAATCGTGTTGTAAGAATGCGGATCTGTAGTGACGATGGATTTGAACTCACAGTCATCTAACGACTTGATATTAGAGGTGGCGAGGAACTCATACAGACCTTCTTCGCCCACACGCCGCACATCATTACCGGCGTTTAATTCACCTTCAAATAGCAGCCCAAAATCCACACCAGCCTTATGCATCAATCGGGCAAAGCCTTGTGTTACCTTTTGGTTGCGTGGGTCAAATGACGCATAGTCACCAACGAACCACAGCATATCGACCGCTTCTTTACGTGCATCTTTGATTTCAAACGGCAGTTCTTTAGCCCATGATGCTCTTTTACGTTTGGACTCACCAAATGAGTTGCCGGTTTTGTGGATGGTTTGCAGTGTTTTCTCTAAAATCGGGTCCATCTCACCCGCCTCAACCAGATTGCGGCGCATTTGCACGATGATAGGCACATGCTCAATGGCTACCGGGCAAATCTCCACGCAAGCCAGGCAAGTGCGGCATGACCACAAGGTTTCCATGAACACCTGACCAATACCTTTGCCATGAATATCCAGCTCAGCTTCTTTTGGTAGCTC
>DIZU01000136.1:4365-4842 GCA_002429455.1 Methylotenera sp. UBA6020
GCGCCTACCGCATTGGCTGGGCATGCCTCTTGGCAGCGCCCGCACTTGGTACAGGCATCCAGATGCAACAGGTTCTTCCAGGTCAGATCAGTGATGGTCTTGTAACCAGCGGTCTTTTGCTCGTCTGGCACCCTGGGCAGCCGTATGCCGGCCATTGGGTCTTTGAACATTAACGAGGCGGCAGACGTGAAAATATGTTTGATCTTGGTATAGGGAATGCACGCGATGAATGTCAGCGATAGTAAACCGTGAAACCACCATAAGCCAGGACGTAAAGTACCGGCACCTTCAGGCGTCATACCTACAGCCTGCATCAGTTGAGCCAATACCGCACCAATTGGTGACCACATACGGTAATCCCACACCGTTGGCCGGCCGCTAAGCCATACCAGACGTGTCGCCTCCAGGATAAAACCCGTGAGGCCGATTAGAATGGAATGACCACAGAAAAGCCCAGTCTTCACGGCGGTAAGCGCC
>DIZU01000111.1:0-451 GCA_002429455.1 Methylotenera sp. UBA6020
GTCGAATATGGAATGATTGATAAGGTGATTGCTAGTCGAACTGAAGCGGCATAAGATAGGTCTCACTTAAGTATCATCTAGATTGCTGTTAGCCAGCAAGACATTAGGCGCTCGTATTTTTAATCAATATAAGCCAAGCTACTCTTAATAGGAAATAATCAATGGCGACTAAAGCCGACGGCGATAAATTACTTTATTGTTCATTTTGTGGCAAAAGCCAACATGAAGTAAAAAAACTCATTGCAGGACCTTCTGTGTTCATCTGCAACGAATGCGTTGACTTGTGCAACGACATCATCAAAGAAGAAGTTCAAAATTCAGAGGGCTTAAAATCAACAGATGAAAGCCTGCCCACACCACAAGAAATTTGCAAAATATTAGATCAATACGTGATCGGGCAAACGCACGCTAAAAAGAATCTAGCCGTTGCGGTTTATAACCATTACAAGCG
>DIZU01000111.1:520-2483 GCA_002429455.1 Methylotenera sp. UBA6020
CGGTTTATAACCATTACAAGCGTTTAGGTCATAATAATCTGTCTAATGGCGGGCAAAAAGACGAAGTCGAAATTGCAAAAAGTAATATTTTGTTGATTGGTCCTACCGGCTCCGGTAAAACGCTTTTAGCGCAAACTTTAGCAAGACTACTTGATGTGCCATTTGTCATGGCCGATGCGACCACGTTGACTGAAGCGGGCTACGTGGGTGAAGACGTTGAAAACATCATGCAAAAACTATTGCAAAAATGTGATTACGATATTGAAAAAGCGCAACGTGGTATTGTTTATATTGATGAAGTCGATAAGATTTCTCGTAAATCAGACAACCCTTCCATTACACGTGATGTGTCTGGAGAGGGCGTGCAGCAAGCATTGCTCAAGCTAATTGAAGGTACCGTAGCTTCAATTCCACCACAAGGTGGCCGCAAGCATCCAAATCAAGAGTTTGTGCAGCTTGATACCACTAATATTTTATTTATCTGTGGTGGTGCGTTCGATGGCCTTGAAAAGGTCATCCGTTTGCGTTCCGAAAAAGGCGGTATTGGTTTTGGTGCAGAAGTGAAAAGCAAAGACGATATGCGTGCCGTGGGTGAGGTGTTGCGCAATGTTGAGCCTGAGGATCTGATTAAATTTGGCTTAATTCCAGAGTTTATTGGTCGATTGCCAGTGGTTGCCACACTAGAGTCATTGGATGAAGCCGCATTGATGACGATTCTGACTGAACCAAAAAATGCACTGACTAAACAATATATTAAACTGTTCAAGATGGAAGGTGTGGATCTGGAGTTTAGAGAGTCTGCTTTGCTTTTAATCGCTAAAAAAGCACTGGAGCGTAAAACTGGCGCGCGCGGTTTGCGTTCAATTATGGAGCACTCTTTGCTCGAAATCATGTATGAGTTACCTTCACTCGCAAATTTAAGTAAAGTTGTGGTGGATGAGGGTGTTATTCGTGGTGATACGCCACCAATTTTGATTTATGAAGACAAGTCCGCCGAAGAGGCTGTTGGTTAATACATTACGAGCTCTTAGCGCATGATGCTAGACTAGTGGTGAGCAATATTTAAAGTTACGGTTAGTTGTTTAGCCAAGTTTATTCTTAGAACAACTTAAAAGTGCTCACCTAGATACGCCTTCATTTATTGATCTTTAAGGTTTTAATTCTGTACTTAAACGTTAATTAAGGGTTGTCGCTGTTAAATTAAGGGTTGAACTGTTTAAGTTCAGCCCCATCAACATATGTATAGGCGTTTTTAGCTTAACTTTTTAGCTTAATTTTGAAAGTCTATTCATGACACAATCATTACCCTCATATACTCCAGATAATGGCTTGCTGCCAGTTTTACCCTTGCGCGATGTTGTTGTTTATCCTCACTTAGTGATTCCTTTGTTTGTTGGGCGTACTAAGTCAGTAAAAGCTCTGGAAATTGCTTCTGAAGGCAATAAGCAGATTTTATTGGTAGCACAAAAATCAGCGAATAAAGATGAGCCTGATGCCAACGATTTATATGAAGTAGGCACCATTGCAACTGTGCTGCAAATGCTGAAATTGCCTGATGGCACAGTAAAGGTATTGGTTGAAGGCGTTCAGCGCGCTAAAGTCAGTGACTTTGTAGAGACAGATGAATGTTTCGCTGCTCGCGCCGAACTTATCCCTGAATCAGTGAGTGATATCGAGATACAAGCCTTGATGCGCACTGTCTTCGCGCAGTTCGATCAATATGTCAAACTTAATAAAAAAATTCCTCCGGAAATACTCACTTCACTTTCAACTATCGATGAAGCTGGACGTTTAGCCGATACGATTGCTGCACATTTGACGCTGAAGTTGGATGAAAAACAAAAAATTCTGGAAATGTTCAGCGTAGCCGAACGTTTGGAACATTTGCTTCGCTTGATGGAAGGCGAAATTGATATCCTGCAAGTAGAAAAGCGTATCCGTGGGCGTGTGAAACGTCAAATGG
>DIZU01000111.1:2599-4834 GCA_002429455.1 Methylotenera sp. UBA6020
GGAAAAAACTCAACGCGAATATTACTTAAATGAACAAGTAAAAGCGATTCAAAAAGAGTTGGGCGAGCAAGACGAAAATGCGGAAATGGAAGAGCTTGAAAAGCGCATCGAAGCAGCCCGTATGCCTAAAGAAGCGCTGGCAAAAGTGGTAAGTGAGCTAAAAAAACTTAAATTAATGTCTCCCATGTCGGCTGAAGCCTCAGTGGTGCGTAATTATATCGATACGCTCATTAATCTGCCTTGGAAGAAAAAGACCAAAATCAGCAAAGACTTGCTGACCGCTGAAACGATTCTGGATGGAGACCACTATGGTCTAGAGAAAGTGAAAGAACGTATTGTTGAATATCTTGCGGTTCAGCAACGTGTCGATAAGATTAAAGCACCTATCTTGTGCCTGGTAGGTCCTCCTGGCGTAGGTAAAACCTCACTCGGGCAAAGTATTGCCAAGGCAGTCAATCGTAAGTTTGTGCGTATGGCATTAGGTGGCATGCGCGATGAGTCCGAGATTCGTGGGCACAGACGTACTTACATTGGCTCAATGCCAGGCAAAATTTTGCAAAGTATGACCAAAGTGGGCGTTAAAAATCCGCTATTTTTACTCGATGAAGTAGATAAGCTGGGGCAAGATTTTAGAGGCGACCCTTCTTCAGCATTGCTGGAAGTGTTAGATCCCGAACAAAACCATACATTTGCCGATCATTATGTTGAAGTTGAGTATGACTTATCCGATGTGATGTTTGTCGCAACCGCAAACTCGATGAATATTCCAGCGCCACTATTGGATCGTATGGAAATCATTCATCTTTCAGGCTATACCGAAGATGAAAAAGTGAATATCGCGATGCGTTATTTGTTGCCAAAACAACTCAAAACGCACGGCTTAAAAGAGCATGAAGTGAATGTATCTGAAGCGGCTGTACGCGATATTGTACGTTTTTACACACGTGAAGCTGGGGTGCGTAAGCTAGAGCAAGAAATCGCAAAAGTTTGCCGAAAAGTAGTCAAGGAATTAATGACTACAAAAGCAAAAGAAGGCGCTAAAGCACCAAAAAAAATTAGCGTTACCCCTAAAACCTTAGAGAAGTACTTAGGCGTTCAGCGTTTCGATTATGGTGTTGCTGCCAAAGAAAACCAAGTTGGACAGGTCACAGGCCTTGCCTGGACGTCAGTAGGCGGTGAATTGCTTACGATTGAAGCGGTATTGCTGCCGGGCAAAGGTAAGACAACCACGACCGGCAAGCTAGGCGATGTAATGCAAGAGTCAACACAGGCCGCGATGAGCGTAGTGCGTAGTCGCGCCAAGCGTCTAGGCATTCCTAATGATTTCTATGAGAAGAATGATATCCACATTCACTTTCCTGAAGGCGCCACCCCAAAAGATGGCCCGAGTGCAGGTATTGCCATTACAACGGCACTAGTCTCAATATTAACCGGCATTCCTGCACGCGCCGATGTAGCAATGACGGGAGAAATTACGCTGCGCGGCGAGGTCTTGCCAATTGGCGGATTGAAAGAAAAGTTGCTTGCCGCACATCGTGGGGGTATTAAAACAGTATTGATACCTCAACAAAATGTTAAAGACTTGGCAGACATTCCCGAAAATATCAAAAATCAATTAGATATTCATCCGGTGCGATGGATTGATGAGGTATTGTCTTTAGCGCTGGCTTCTAAGCCTGAGCCTTTAGCCGAAATATCCGATACCAAGGAGAGTCTTGTAAAAGAGACTCAACCTACTGATAAATCAGTAGAAAGTCCACCTGCTACTTCAGACGCTACAAAGCATTGATAAAATAAGTGCTGTGTCAAGTGGATAAAAGCTTGACACAGCCTTTGTTGGCTTGATATAAAGCTGCTACGGGTATTCGATACCCAAACAAGTTACCGAGTCTTTATTTAATAAACCTTGAGAGGGGATTACACGTGAATAAATCAGAACTGATTGACGATATTGCAAATGCAGCAGGTATTTCAAAAGCGGCGGCCGGTCGTGCTTTAGATGCAACAACAGCTTCAATTACAAAAGCAATGAAAAAAGGCGATTTAGTAACTTTAATTGGCTTTGGTACGTTTTATGTTGGCAAGCGTGAGGCTCGCAATGGTCGCAATCCACGTACAGGCGAAACAATCAGTATTAAAGCGGCAAACTCTCCTAAATTTAGGGCTGGTAAAGCGCTTAAAGATGCTGTAAACTAGCGTTCTTGTTGGTTGAGCAGGGTGCTTAGCTCAGTTGGT
>DIZU01000172.1:0-6076 GCA_002429455.1 Methylotenera sp. UBA6020
TTGGCCTGATACATGGCAATATCAGCTTGTTTTAATAGCTCCTCAATTCCCAAATGATGGCCTTTGAACAGGGTGGCGCCAATACTGGCAGTACTGTAGTGCTCTAGCGTAACAAGCTGGTATGGCCGGTTGAGAGCGGCTAAAATTTTATTCGCTATAATTTCCGTCTGTGCAGCAGATTCAATATCTTGCTTGCTCAGACCCTCCAGCAGCACAAACTCGTCACCGCCCAAGCGTGCACGGTATCACCTTCACGCACACAGGACGTCAATCGTTCAGAAACTTGTTGCAGCAACAAGTCACCAACATCATGACCGAAAGAGTCGTTAAGGGTCTTGAAGGAGTCGAGGTCAAGAAACAGTAATGCACCTTGCCGGCCACTACGAGTACTGGAAGTCAATGCCTGCTTAAGCCTGTCCAGCAGAAGCCGCCAGTTGGGCAGGCAAGTGAGCGGGTCGTAGAATGCCAGATTCTGGATCTCCTCTGCGGCTGACTTGCGTAAAGTGATGTCAGTTAATGTCGCGACATAGTTGGTGATAACGCCATCCTGATCTTTCACGGCGTTGATTGTGAGGTGTTCTGGATACACTTCACCACTCTTGCGCCGGTTCCAGATTTCGCCTGCCCATGCACCAGTATTGTTGATACTGTCCCACATCGTGGCATAAAAGACAGCATCCTGCTTCCCTGAGCTAAGTAAACGTGGGTTCTTGCCAATCACTTCTTCAGCAGAGTAGCCAGAGACGATAGAAAATGCCTTATTGACCTTCAGGATTAAATTCTCTGAACTGGTTATCATCATACCGTCCTGCGACTCGAAAGCAGTAGCAGCAATCTGGAGATCTGCCTCAGAGAGCTTGCGCTGGGTAATGTCGCGTGACAAGACGAAGAAATGTGGACTCTCATCATTGTTGCTAAGTTTTCTGGCAACAGAAAGCTCAAACCATCGTTTGCCTTGAACCAGTTGCAGTTCATACTGCTTACCCGATGATCGGCCCTCTACATTAGCCTCTTGTAATGCCGACATAACAATGAGTAAGCCGATCATAAGCACCATAGAAACCAACGCAACAAATAACTGACGTGTAGGCGCCAAGATGCTATCGATCGGTACAAGTCTAAAATAGTGCCAACCAACGGGCTGCATGAGCATCCCTATCACCAGATACTGACGTCCTAGCAAGGACACCTTTTGCTCAAACGCATGTGGTTGTGAACTCAGTTTATTGCTAAGCAGTTTAGCTAGGTCCGGTTCTTACATAAATCTGGTTTAAAGCTTTCCGGATTAGCTTCCAGGGCTTTCTGCCATGAGCCGGCTTGTATGTAATTGCCTTGCGCATCCAACAGAAAGTGCTGCTCCCCGGCATAGCGCTGACTATGCTGGAGCAGCGCAGGAAAAAGGTTATTGAGATAGATACATGCCCTATCATACCTATCCAGCGGCCATTCACATCAACGGGTAGAACCGCACTCACCATCCAGCTTTTGGGTACCGGGTCAAACAGCGGAGGTGTCCAGCGCAAGGTACGTTCAGGATTTATTCCCGGCACACCCAATTTAACCCAAGGGGTCTGCGTGTAATCCGTATTTGCCGGCATGATCAGGGCGAAGTCCGGCACCCCGTGATCGTATATGATTTCGGTTTTATCTGTGGTAAGCAACCATATATTGCTAAAAGGCGCGTTAATAGAAGCGCCAAAGATATCCATGATGCGTTTGCTGCACAAATGCAATCTTTTCTGCCAGGCATCAAGTGGGGCATCCGGTGGCAGAAACATGCCTGCTTCCAAATGTCCGTCAAACTCTTTACGCTGGCTACGCCATGCATGATCTGAATCATGCTGTATAAGCGGTCGAAGGCTACCCCCTCTCCCTCTTGCGGTGGCGCAGAAAGCACCTTGCCTAGCATGCGAGACAACGCTGACAGACTAGCCTCAGCCTGCACCAGATTTCGCACGTTCGATGCGACAGGTGTACCGGTTTCACTCGCTAGCGTAGCCGCTTCGGTGACCAGAATATTTTGCTTGGTAAAGTAGTAAATTACGCCCGCTGAAGGGATAGAAACCAGTGCGACACTGGCAATAACGATCAACATCAGTTTACGGCCGACGTTCATGATGGTCTCTTATTACTCAGATGAAAATGGGAGCGCACTAAAATTCGCCGCCTGAAGAGTTAGTATCTGTAAGGAGGTTGGCATGTCTGGCAAGTAGCATCTCAGGTGTATACACTAGAAATACACACCAGTTTCTACATTTGGTAATGCAGTGGTTATTATTTGTTGTTCTGCAAACTTTGCTCGCGGAACAATATTGTGCCTGATTAAATCATTACGGGGAAAATAGAACGTGCTTGGGACTACAGGAAACGCTTAGGCCATTAAGGTTGTGCGTGAAAGTGTAGATGGTTTGGCTTGGCCGTTTCTGCCATAGACTTCACCAGAGTTTGAATTGCCTTGCAGGTGATTGAGCAATTGCTGGTTGCGATTGAAATGCTTGCTAATCAGCATGCCATTAAGCCGGTTCATTTCTTTTGCCTGACTCAATGCTTTTTGAAAATCCGCCCATGATTTACTCATCGCAGGCTTGGCTTGCTGCTTTAGCCATGCAGCCATGCCCACTTCACCGGACTCAAAACCGTTTGCAACCAGTGCCTCGTAGCGGCTCTTAGCCGTGATATTCAAGCTTTGTAACAATACTGACTT
This sequence comes from Methylotenera sp. UBA6020, assembly GCA_002429455.1. Classification (GTDB taxonomy): domain Bacteria; phylum Pseudomonadota; class Gammaproteobacteria; order Burkholderiales; family Methylophilaceae; genus Methylotenera. Next base: position 2,705 of record DIZU01000172.1, read on the forward strand.
CTCGTCTAACAAAATTTCTATCGCGTCAATATCAGCCATCACCAAGCTGGTTTGTTCGCGGGATAAAAGTGCCAGCAGATGGTTCACTAACTGGACATCTTGTTCAAAGGAGATCAGTGCGTTCATGTTGTTCTCATGTTTTTTTGGTAGTTAATAAATCTCTCACCGTTGCAATCAAGCCATCTGCTACTTTTTCAGAGTCCACTTTAAACTGGCCGCCTGCAATGGCTGATTTAATAGCATCCACTTTTTCAGTATCAAATACCTTATCCGCAGCAATTTTTGACTCCAATGACTGCAATTTCGCAGACATCGACGACAATGTAACATTGCCTGCCACTTTAGCCTCAGTTTGAACCTTAGCAGTACTTTTATCGGTACCTGATTTTTCAGTGCCTGTTTTTTCGAGGCCAGGACCCGCAGGCTTTTTGATTGAGTCACTAATTTTCATGGCATCATTTCCTTTTCGCTTAATTTACTATGCGCATCGCACACATCTATAATGCTTGTATCGGCATAGTTTAAGCGAACTTTAACACTTTGTAAGTATTTTATTAGCCATGATTTATATAATCAAAGTTATATCAAAAAATGCACATTAAAAACCCACTTCAATCTGGCCGCCGTTACGTGCAATTCCGGCAACAATCTGGCCACTGGCCACCTTTACCTGCACAATCTGGCCTTCATTGGCATTGGTCATCGCCTGACCTTCGGCTGCCACAGTAAAGCCCTTGCCGATTGACGTCAACATGACGGTTTGCCCTCGCTGAACTACGGGGGGCTGTTTTAACATCTCTTGCCTAAGCACCGTACCGGCATTCATTGAGATGTTCACCGTGCGCCCGATAGCTTGTTCCGAGTCGGTAAAAACCCCGGCAGGCAGTTGTGTCAGGTCGCCGCTTTCAAACAGCAGATCCTGACTTGAGACGACTCGACCTTGTGCCAAGGGCACCGCTGCCACCAGATATTGTGCCGCTACATTGACCGTTGCCTGCACATAGATCGTCCATATATTGGGGGCATTGCAACGCACACCTACGCTGGTCTTGCCCCACGCCCGACTGCCAGTCGGCAGAAACACTTGCACGTCAGGGCATTGTGCCAGCTTCAAATTAGGATCAATGGCACCGGCATGGACGCTGACCTTACCCGGATAACCTATAGTTTGCGTTTCCAGGAACTCGGTAATCTTGGCTCTCACTGCGGCCAGGTTCTGTTTTGCAGGCTGATTGGCTCTCAGTGTAGAAGTTGCTTGTGATGCTGGTACTGACTCAGCGTGACAGAACGTTGACAGCAACAATCCTCCCAGCATAAATGCTATCTGTGCTGCATTTGATCGCAAATGATTATTGACAACGTTCATAGTGAATTCCATTAGTAATGACTAAAGGTTCGGCAAAATTTCAATATGCATTCTACGGCGCCGGCTAGATAGCAAAATGAAGAAAAGGGCAATATTTACCCTTTTACTTTGTTAATTGAAGACTATCTTTTAATCCTAGAATAACGCTCATGTATGTTAATGGCGAAAAGTACCAATTACTTTAGGAAGCTTTAAGTTTTTATTACAAAAACATGAAGTTACGGGATATGCACTGTAATGAAAGGATATCATAGTGTTGAATAAATTAGACGCAGCTTTGAGTTTTCATCAAAACGCATTGAGAGTGCGTGGTCAGCGCCAGGAGCTCATCGCCGCCAATATCGCTAATGCCGACACCCCAAATTACAAAGCCCGTGACCTGGACTTTAGTGCTGCCATGAAAAACGCTATGACTGGCGTCAGCAGAAACGCTTTTAATACCACCAAAACTTCAGAACAGCATTTAGACGGCATACCTTCCACATCATCCAGCGGCGCAGCTGGCGAACCGTTGTTTCGCCCTATCATTCAAGGCAGCGTAGACGGCAATACGGTCGATATGGATGTAGAGCGCAACCAGTTTGCTGATAATGGCATACGCTATGAAGCCAGCCTGACCCTGATAAACGCCCAGCTCAAAGAAATGCTCGCAGCGCTGCAAAGTCAGTAACTCTTGGTCAACAATTTAAGCGCGCCAATTTTGATAGGAAAAAACAATGTCTCTATTTAATGTATTCAATATTTCCGGTTCCGCCATGAGCGCGCAATCGCAACGTTTAAATGCCGTGGCCAGCAATCTCGCCAATGCCGATAGCGCAACCAGTGCAAACGGCACGCCTTATAAAGCCAAACAAGTGGTGTTCAGCGCGATACCGACCGCTTCTCCTGATGCCAGTGGCGTTAAGGTGCTCAAAGTCATAGAGGATGCTTCACCGCCTAAAGTCGTATACGACCCCAAACATCCGCTAGCCGATGAAAAAGGTTACGTCACCATGCCCAATGTCAATGTGACTGAAGAGATGGTGAATATGATTTCTGCCTCCCGTGCTTACCAGAACAATGTTGAAACCATGAATGCAGCCAAGACCATGCTGCTTAAAACGCTTACCATTGGCCAGCAATAGACTCATTAAGAGCACGACTCATCGCGCCCTACCAACGCTTGCTTCCATGTTGCATTCAAAGGAAGACAAGACAGAGGGTCGCAGACAGTACGAATAGTACGGCAAGACCCGATAACGCAGGATTCGTTTGAATGCAAGATGGAATAATATAAAGGAAATTACCATGGCCACAGTACAAAACACCACAAACACAGCTTCTCAAGCCTTGCTGGATAGCGTGAATGGCTCCAAAAATACGACGACATCTACCGCAGATGCCGCACAAGACAGGTTCATGACGCTACTGGTCACACAGATGAAAAACCAGGACCCGCTCAACCCCATGGATAATGCCCAAGTGACCAGCCAATTGGCGCAGCTCTCTACCGTCACCGGTATCGACAAGCTCAACAACACGCTGGAATCATTGATCAGCAACGTGCAGAGCGGCCAGTCTTATCAAGCATCCAGCATGATCGGTCACAACGTGCTGGTGTCTGGTAACGAGGTAAGCACCAGCGGCACAGGCGGCTACTTCGGCATCGACCTGCCAATCGGTGCAGATAAAGTATCTGTTGCCATCAAGGATTCTGCCGGCACCACGATTAGAACCGTTGAACTGGGTAAGCAGGACGCAGGCACCCTGCCCTTGAAATGGGATGGCTTGACTGATGACGGTTCGGTAGCCAAATCCGGCAGTTATAAATTTGATGTAACCGCGTCTATAGCCAGCACCAGTGTTGCCGCTAGCGGCTTGAGCTATGCGCAGGTGTCAAGCATCTCCACTAGTACCAGTGGCATAAAACTGAATTTGAGTAATCTCGCTTCGGTAAGCACCAGTGACGTAAAAGAAATTTTCTAAAAAAATTTATAAGCAATCTATCCACTATTTAGCCCTTATTC
>DIZU01000172.1:6165-22850 GCA_002429455.1 Methylotenera sp. UBA6020
ATATTTAGCCCTTATTCAATCGAATGAAACAATTTAGGAGAACACCATGAGTTTCCAACAAGGATTAAGCGGCCTCAACGCAGCTTCAAAACAACTAGAAGTTATCGGTAACAACATATCCAATGCCAACACGGTGGGCTTCAAGCAATCACGTACCGAATTCGCCGATGTATATGCCAATTCACTCAACGGCAGTAGCGCCTCACAAGCCGGTATTGGTACCAAAGTTTCCGCTATCACTCAGCAATATACACAGGGCAATATCAGCAGTAGCAGCAACTCACTGGATATCGGCATTAATGGTGGCGGGTTTTTTCGCATGAGCAACAATGGCGACATTACTTATTCGCGCAATGGTCAGTTCCAGATGGATAAATTCGGTTATATCGTCGATGCAGAAAGCAAGCGCCTCACAGGCTACACCGCAGATGCGACAGGCAACCTGTCAACCGGTGCGCCAGCAGAAATCAACATCAATATGGCTGATTTAAAACCGTCCGCCACCACCGCTGTAACCGGTTTAGTCAATCTGGATTCTCGTAGTAGCGCGCTCACTGCCGCGGGGTTTGATCCTACGGACCCAACGACTTACAATAACTCTACCGCCCTTACTGTGTACGACAGCCTGGGTAACTCACATACCTTGCAAAGCTATTTTGTCAAGACAGCGCCAGGCGTATGGGATGTATTTACTACTGCTGACGGCACGTCTACTACGGTACTGCCAGCACCTAATGTCACGCTTACTTTTACCGGTACTGGTGTGGCGCCTACCAGCGTTCCGGCTAGTCCAGTCACGGTGAATTTTGCAGTTGCCACCGGAGCAACGACGCCTGTTTCAATGACGCTGGATTATTCTGGTAACACACAGTTCGGCTCCAGTTTCAGCGTCAACACACTATCACAAGACGGCTACACTTCGGGGCGCCTATCGGGGTTCAATACAGGCGCCGATGGCATCATTCTTGGGCGCTATACCAACGGGCAATCTAAAGTACTGGGGCAAGTGGTACTGGCAAACTTTGCCAACCCTAATGGCCTGCAATCTATGGGCGGTAATGCCTGGACGGAGAGCCCGACTTCCGGTGCCGCGCTAGTTGGCGTCCCTAATAGTGGATTATTAGGTGTATTACAATCATCTGCACTCGAGGACTCCAATGTAGACCTCACCGCCGAACTGGTTAACATGATGACGGCACAACGTGTTTATCAAGCCAATGCGCAGACCATCAAGACCCAGGATCAGGTCATGCAGACACTGGTCAACCTGCGTTAATGATTGAAAGTCAACGTGTTTGATAGTCACTGTTTTAATCACTGGATTTAAAATAACACCATTTAAAGTCGATAGGGAGAGGCGCTATGGATCGCATGATTTATACCGCAATGACGGGCGCAAAACACATACTTGAACAACAGGCAACGACTGCCCACAATCTGGCCAACGCCACTTCTACCGGCTTTAAGGCACAAGTGGATTCATTCAGGGCGGTGCCTGTCGTCGGTGATGGTTTAGCAACGCGTGCCTTTGTGGTGGATGCTACTGTAGGCGCGGACTTCAATCCCGGTCCGATCCAGTCAACCAACCGTGATCTGGATGTAGCTATTCAAGGCAAAGGCTGGCTGGCAGTACAACGGGCAGATGGCTCCGAAGGCTACACTCGCAACGGATCGCTCAAGGTCAGTGAAAACGGCATCCTGCAAACGGCCAGCGGCCTGACTGTGATGGGCGATGGCGGACCCATCAGCATTCCGCCTGACGTTACTATTTCAATTGCCAAAGACGGTACCGTATCATCTGTTTCCAACAACACCCTGCCTGGGCCGGCGAATGCGATAGGCCGCCTGAAACTGGTAAACCCACCTGAGACCAACTTGGTTCGGGCAGAAGACGGATTATTTGTCACAAAAGACGGCAATCCAGCCGAGGTAGATGCAAACGTCAATGTCGTCAGCGGTGCTCTCGAAAGCAGTAATGTCAACGTCATTGATGCCATGGTCACCATGATCAGTCTGGCCAGACAATTTGAAACACAAATGAAGCTGGTACAGAGCGCTGAGAATAACGCCAATAAAGCCAGTCAACTCTTCAGTTTGGGTTAAGCCAGTTTGAGTTAACATTAATTTAAGGCTGCTAAAACCAGCAAACACTTCAAATGAACATAGACAAGTTAAGCATTTGGATGAAAGTAAAGAGCATTTGGTTAAGTCAATCAGCGGCCAACATGCTAGTTTTGACTAGCAGCTGATTTTTGAAAGGAAATAAAATGATACGCTCACTATGGATTTCAAAAACCGGCCTTGATGCCCAGCAAACACAAATGGACGTAATCGCCAATAACTTGGCTAACGTTAGCACCAATGGATTCAAACGCGCACGCGCGGTGTTTGAAGATTTACTCTATCAGAACATTCGCCAGCCAGGCGCGCAATCCTCACAACAAACCCAGCTACCCTCTGGCTTGCAACTCGGCACCGGCGTTAGGCCTGTCGCCACTGAGCGCATTTTCAGCCAGGGTAATTTACAGCAAACCACTAACGATAAAGATGTCGCTATTCAGGGCGCTGGCTTCTTTCAGGTATTGCTGCCTGATGGCACCACGGCTTACACCCGTGATGGTTCTTTCCAGGTAGATAGCCAAGGGCAGTTGGTCACTTCGAGCGGTTTCCCTGTACAACCAGCGATTACTATTCCAGCCACAGCACAAAGTTTGACCATTGGCCGCGATGGCACGGTTTCTATTACCACGGCTGGCACAGCGGCGGTCACGCAGATAGGCTCATTGCAACTGGCCACATTCATCAATCCGGCCGGTTTACAAGCCAAAGGTGAGAACTTGTTTGTAGAAACAGCAGCTTCTGGCAATGCCAACACGAATACTCCGGGTGCCAATGGTGCAGGCGTATTGTCACAAGGTTATGTTGAAACATCTAACGTCAATGTGGTGGAAGAACTGGTCAACATGATTCAGACCCAGCGTGCGTATGAAATCAATAGTAAAGCAATTACTACGTCTGACCAGATGCTGCAAAAACTTACCCAGATGTAATCCGGGCACCTTGATCAATACATCGTATAAATGCCCAGTAATAATATCAAGACAGCTATTTTGATGCGCTCATCTCCAAAAAGCCAAGAGTCGATTATGTTTAATACAAACTACCGTAAAGCATGCAATGCATCATTGCTCGACCTTTCTATCAGCCGTTTAAGTGCTCATCTTTTTTTAATGAGCACAGTATTGGTAGCCAGCCTGAGTGGTTGTGCTATCACGCCAGATTCAATCGTCAAGCAACCATTGACCGCCAAGCCATCAGCAACCCCACCAATGGCTGCAAGCAATGGTGCAATATTCAACTCGACGGCTTACCACCCATTGTTTGAAGACAGACGTCCACGTTTTGTCGGTGATATCGTTACGATCAACATCACCGAGAACACTACCGCTACCAAAGCTGGCGGCAGCTCGGGTAGCAAAGACGGCAAGACCGACAGCTCCATTTCCAGCCTATTCGGTCATAACGTCCCTAACGCGTCCTTTGGTGCAAGCTCGGCAAACTCTTACGCAGACAAGGCCGCCGCCAACTCCAGCAATGTGTTTACTGGCTCGATCACCGCTACTGTGGTGGAAGTATTGCCCAATGGCTTTCTGGTTGTCAGCGGAGAAAAACAGGTTTCTTTTGACAAAGGTACAGAGTTTGTAAGATTTTCCGGTGTAATCAACCCGGACAGCATCACACCGGGCAACTTCGTACCCTCCACCAAAGTGGCTGATGCCCGCATTGAATACAGAACCAACAGTAAGATTGATGCTGCTGAAATCGCTTCTATGGTCGCACGCTTCGTTTTGAGCCTGGCCCCGCTGTAAAGGTTGAATATGATGCTTGGCTACTTAAAAAATAATTTTAAAATCACGCCTAAAAATCTGCATGCGATTACCTGCGCGCTGCTGTTTTGCGGCATAATCGTTGGCCAGCCAGCCCATGCCGAAAGGCTGAAAGACCTCGCCTCTATCCAGGGCGTCAGAAACAACCAGCTCATCGGTTATGGCTTGGTGGTGGGGCTCGATGGTACCGGTGACCAAACGACACAAACACCATTTACTGTGCAGAGTATTATCAGCATGATGCAACAAATGGGGGTGAGTTTGCCGCCTGGCACCAATCTGCAACTTATGAATGTCGCCGCGGTGATGGTCACCAGCAGCTTGCCCGCCTTTGCCCAACCCGGACAAACGCTGGATATCACGGTTTCCTCAATGGGTAATGCCAAAAGCCTGCGTGGCGGCACCCTGCTGATGACCCCCCTCAAAGGTGCCGATGGACAGGTTTATGCCATTGCACAGGGTAATCTGGTGGTCGGTGGCGTCGGTGCTTCTGCCAATGGCAGCCAAACACAGATCAATCATCTGAGCGTGGGCCGAATTTCTGAAGGAGCCACGGTAGAACGCGCGATTCCCAACACCATCAGCCAGACCGAGAGTGTCAATCTGGAACTGAAAGAATCTGATTTTTCTACCGCTACGCTGGTGGTGGATGCCATCAACCGCCGGTTTGGTCAGAACACGGCATTTGCACAGAATGGGCGTGTGATTCAGGTGCAGCCGCCGGCCAATACTAGCCGCGTAGCGTTTCTTGCCGCACTGGAAACCATCAATATCTCACCAGCCGCTGGCTCTGCAAAAATCATCCTCAATGCACGCACAGGTTCGGTTGTCATGAACCAGGCAGTCACTCTGGAAAACTGTGCCGTATCACACGGCAACCTGTCGGTTGTCATCAATACCACACCCGTCATCAGCCAGCCTGGGGCATTATCTGGCGGCCAGACAGTGGCAACTGCGCGCTCACAAATCGAAATCACCAAAGAGCCTGGCAAAGTCTTGCAACTTAACAGCGGCGCCAATCTTTCCGATGTAGTCAAGGCGCTTAATGCAATTGGCGCTACACCGCAAGACCTGCTTGCCATCTTGCAAGCAATGAAGGCGGCAGGTTCGCTGCGCGCCGAACTGGAGATTATCTAGCATGGTGAATAGTGCAGACCTCTCTGGAAAAGTCGCTTTTGATGCCAACAGCTTAAATAGCCTTAAACTCGCAGCGAAAGAAAATTCGCCAGAAGCCATCAAGGGCGTCGCCAAACAGTTTGAGGCTATTTTCATGAACATGATGCTCAAAAGCATGCGTGACGCCTCACCGCAGGACAATCCGTTTGATAACGAGCAGAGCCGTACATTCACCTCCATGCTTGATCAGCAACTGAGTAGCAACCTGGCCTCGAAAGGACTGGGGCTAGCCGATGTACTCGCCAAGCAACTCAGCAAAACCGGCTATGCCGCCACCAACACGCTGCAGCAGGCCGTTACAGACGAGCAGCCCACTACAGAAGCTAACTCACATTCGGTTACAACCCCCTTAAACAATCCCTACTTGCCCAACAGCACGAAGGCCCTTGAGCAAAGAGCCCTGCCAGCTGATGCCGTACCCACAGGCAGCAAAGGGCTAAACCTCAAACCATTGAGCGATGCTTCAACTCAATTCCAGAACCGCATGGCGCAACACGCTGAAGAAGCCAGCCGCGCCACTGGCGTACCTGCTTACCTGATGCTCGGTCAGGCTGCATTGGAAAGCGGCTGGGGCAAGCGCGAGATCAAGGCTGCAGACGGCACACCTAGCAATAACCTGTTTGGCATCAAGGCCACCGGCAGCTGGGATGGCAAGGTAGTCGAAGCCACGACAACCGAATATATCAACGGAGTTAAACAAAAGCGCATCGAAAAATTTCGCGCCTATGATAGCTACGCCGACTCATTCAAGGATTTTGCCAACCTGATGCGTAACAACCCGCGCTATGAAAACGTCATGTCCAACCTGCAGGATGTGAATGGTTACGCGCAAGCCATGCAAAAAGCCGGTTATGCCACCGACCCCAATTACGCCAGCAAATTAGCCAGTGTGATCCAAAAAGTTTCAGCATCATAAAAATACATCCTAAAGTTTTGTATCTTTATGCCGTCATCTAATATATGAGATTCGAAGAGTAGATATCATGGCTTCCAATATACTAAACATAGGCAAAAGCGCACTGGCTGCGGCACAGGTTGGTATCAGTACCACTGGACACAATATCGCCAATGCCTCCACACCAGGCTACTCACGACAAGTAGTAACACAGGCTGCTGCGCAAGCCCAGAATTTTGGCTATGGTTATGTTGGCCAGGGTACTGAAATTGCATCCGTAACACGGGTCTATAGCGATTTACTGGCGCGACAGGCAGTAAGTAGCCAGGCAGCCAGTGCCAGTAGCAGTACTTATAGCAGTGAGCTTGGCACCATCGATAACATGCTGTCGGATGCCTCCGCTGGCTTAAATCCGGCAATGAGTGATTTTTTTGCCAGTATACAAGACCTGTCGGCCAACCCCAGCGACCTCGCTACCCGGCAAACCATGTTATCCAATGCACAATCGCTGGCAAACCGTTTTCAGAGTACCAGCGACCGTCTTAATGAAATTAGTGACGGCGTCAATACCCAACTCACTTCGGCGGTGAGCCTGGTCAACACCTATGCCAAACAAATTTCCAGCCTGAACGACAGCATTGAAAAAGCCGTTAGCGCTGACGGCCATACGCCCAATGATCTGATGGATCAACGCGATCAATTGGTACTGGAACTCAGTAAGCAAATCAAAACCACGGTAATACCTCAGAACGGTAGCTACAACATATTTGTCGGCAATGGCTTGCCATTGGTCATTGGTACAGACACCTTTTCACTGACAACCGCACCTTCACCAACAGATGCTACTCGACTGGAAGTGGCTTACCAGACTCAAGCCAAGACCACAATTCTGGGGTCGGAAAGTCTTGCTGGTGGAGCGATTGGCGGCTTGGTTCAATTCCGCAGCGGAATCGCTGGACACTATAAAAAATCAGTTGGGCCAGATTGCCGTAGTGCTTGCAGAAACCTTCAATACGCAGCATGAACAAGGCCTGGACCAAAATGGTAGCCCTGGTGGCGCCTTATTCAGCATTCCTGACCCCGCTGTAACTAGCAGCAGTATCAACACAGGCACAGCCGTTGTCGCCAGCACGATTGTAGACGCCCACGCAATCACCAGCAGTGATTACCGCTTGCAATTTGACGGTACGAACTACAAGATTACGCGACTTAGCGATAAAACGGTGCAGAGCTTTACCAGCTTACCGCAAACGCTGGATGGCCTAAGCTTCAGCAAAGCTTCCGGCACCATGAATGCCGGCGATGATTTTGTTATCCGGCCTACGCAAAATGCAGCCAACTCATTTAAGTTGGCAATCACCGATATCAGCAAGCTAGCTGTTGGTGGCCCGGTACTAAGCTCGACTGTCAATGTGGCGAATACTGGTACTGCCACTATAAGCACACCTGTTGTTGACAACACTTATTCGGCCAGCCCGTTGGCTAGTGCATTTGGCCTCACCTATAATACTGGAGTTCCTGGTACCCTTACGCTGGCACCAGCCTCACAACCAGTCACAGTGACCTCTGGCGGAACCAGCACCACTTACGCCGCAGGCACACCGGTCACCTATACCAGCGGCGCCACCATTACAGTGGGCAGTTTAAGCTTTGCCATCACAGGCACACCCAGCAATGGCGACCAATTCACGATTACCCCCAACACCACCAACGCACCTGGTGACAACCGTAATGGCCTGCTACTGGCAGGTCTACAAAACCAGGGCACGATTAACAACAGTAAAACCAGCTATTCCAGTGCGTTTGCTCAACTGGTCAGCAGTGTGGGCAATAAAGCCCGCGAATTGAAAGTGACAGGGGCAGCAGAAGCCACAGTGCTGGAGCAGGCTACAGCGGCGGTACAATCGGAATCTGGTGTTAATCTGGATGAAGAAGCGACCAATCTTCTGCGCTACCAACAAGCTTATCAAGCCGCCGGCAAGATGATGCAGATTGCTAGTCAGCTTTTTGATGTTCTGCTGCAACTAGGCCAATAGACCAAGCCCGAAAAAAGGACATAAATCATGCGCATTAGTACCAACACCATCTACCAATCAGGCATCTCCAAAATCAGCGCATTGCAATCTGAGCAGGCCAAGTTGCAACAACAAATTTCTACTGGAAAACGTATTTCTTCGCCTTCAGATGACCCTATAGCTGCAGCACGCGCACTGGAACTTGCCCATGCACAGGGCATTAATTCAAAATTCGCAGATACCCGTAAAACTGCACAGACCAAACTCAATACAACGGAATCAAATCTGGCTAGCGTGACCAGCCTGCTTGTAGCTACTCAGTCCACACTGGTCGGGGCTGGCAATGGCGTGCTTTCTAACACAGAAAGAGCATCAATTGCGTCAGAATTGAATGGCTCACTCCAGGCACTGGTTGGCCTTGCCAACGAGCAGGATGCCTCAGGAAATTTTATTTATGCGGGTTTTCAAACTGGCACCGCACCTTTTGTCGCTACCGCCTCAGGTGCAACTTATACCGGAGACAGCAATCAGCAGTTACTACAAGTGGATTCTCAACGTCAGATGGCCATGAATGTCACAGGGGACAATGTATTTCAAGCCAATGGCAATGATACATTCAAAACCTTGAGTGACTTGGTCACACTGTTAAATACCCCAATCACCAATACAGCAACGCAGGCGGCATTCAGTGCCGGGTTAGCAACCGCTATTAGCAGCCTGCAAGGCTCAGTAGACAACGTGATCAACGTGCGTGCAGCCACCGGCTCCAAACTCAACGAACTCGACGCCCTGGACACATCAGGCTCGGCCCGTGATCTGCAATACAGCAAATCCCTCTCCGATGTGCAGGATACGGACTATGCCAGCGCACTTTCCGATCTTTCAAAAAATCAAACCATTATGGACGCTGCACAAAAGTCCTTCGTTGAAATTACCAGCCTATCACTATTTAAATTCATGTAGGCACAATTGTTTACGCCCGCGTAATACCCGCCAGCATACCAAATATATTAAGTTCAACCGCATACAGCCAGCGACTTAAGTCGCATGCCTGCAACACATGTTACACAGCAGATATTGCATTTCTGTGCAAATAGTGGAATGCTTAACCCTTAGTTTATCCGACAAAACAGGCTGCGTACTGGGGCCGATCTGATTAGCAAGAAAATATGAATCTAACTGGCAGAATGAATATCATTTTCGACCTCGGATGCGTTCTGATCGACTGGAACCCGGACAAAGTACTGAAGCGGCGCTATGCAAATGCTGCGCAGCGCGAGCTATTGAAGCAATCCATCTTTTACCATGCCGACTGGCTGGCGCTTGACCGCGGAACGCTAACGGAACAGGCTGCCATGGCCAATTTTCATGCCAGGACTAACTTCTCGCACACGGAAATCACCGTGCTTTTACAGGAAATCCGTGAGTCATTGACGCCAATAGAGGAAAACTGGGCGCTATTATATGAGTTGCAGCAACAGGGCTGCTCCTTATATTGCCTGTCCAACATGACTGCAGGCACATTTGCGTTTCTCAAAACGCAATATGACCGCTGGCATGTGTTCAAAGGCATTGTTATCTCGGGAGAGGTGAATATGATAAAACCTGAGCCGGAAATTTTTGAATACCTGCTTAACCGATTCAATCTAACTCCTGAACGGACCATCTTCATAGATGACCTTGAAGCCAATGTCCTCGGCGCACGTGCTGCGGGGATGCATGCTATCCAGTTTAGCGATGCGGACGATTGCCGGCGGCGTTTACAATTAATCCACGCCAGCTTCAAGAGTGAATTGGCATCTGATTACTAGTCATTATTGAGCTACTGAGTCTTAGTTTAGCGACTGGCCAGAGCCGTGTGGCACCGCAACTTGACGCATGTTGCTTGCACCTTGCTCGATAAAATTTTCAATTGGTTTCAACATTCCCGGCAGTGCCAATGCCAGCACCACAAAACCCATGCTGAGCGTCACAGGAAAACCAATACCAAACAAATTGAGCTGCGGCGCTGTTTTGGTAAGTATGCCCAGTGCCATATTGGTAATCAGTAAAGCCGCTACCGCAGGTAGCGCGAGCGTCAGCCCAACACTAAATATCGTCTCACCCCACGTCGCTATCTGCAGCGGATTAATACCTCCGCCTTCCAGTGAAATCGGCATGGAGACAAAGCTATTAGCCACAGCGGTAACAATCATCAAATGACCATCCAGGCTTAAGAAAACCAGCATAACAAGCAGTACCAGGAATTGATTCACGGCCGTGCTCTGGCCTTGTGATTGAGGATCGAAAAAACTGGCAAAGCCTAAACCCATCGTCGTACCAATGAGCTGCCCAGCTAACTCAACCGCTGAAAATACCAGACGCATGCTAAAGCCTATCGCCAGCCCGATAATCAGCTGTTGTACCAGGATAAGCAGTCCTTGAAAAGAAAATATCTCGAACTGCGGTAATGGAGGCAGTGTAGGCATGATGATCAACGTGAGCATGATACCCAGACCCAATTTAACCTGATTTGGAATAGAACTATGACTGAATATGGGTGCGGCGGCGATTACGCCCAACACCCGGGTCAAAGGCCAGAGCAGGCCGATAATCCAAGTTTGGAGAAGCTCGCTACTTATTGACACCATGTCATTAAAACCATATTGACTTTAGCATATGAACGACGGATCTATAGAATCCGACTAGATTAGTTGGCCATGGCCGGAATGCTGCTAAAGACCGTATGCATGTAATCTACCATAGTGGTCAACATCCATGGGCCGGCAAACACCAGCATCGCAAACACGCCTACCAGCTTGGGAATGAACGATAAGGTAGCTTCATTGATCTGCGTTGCAGCCTGAAAAATACTCACTACCAAGCCAATAACAAGCGCTACCAATAGCATGGGGGCTGCCACGAGCAAGGTAATTTCCATCGCATCCCTGCCAAGAGTCATCACGCTTTCCGGGGTCATTTTTCTTCCTTAACTAAACAATTCAAGCTAGTAAAAACTTTGTACCAGTGAACCAAGCAGTAACTGCCAGCCATCGACCAGTACAAACAACATCAATTTAAACGGCAGTGCCACAATCGATGGCGACACCATCATCATGCCCATTGCCATCAACACGCTGGCAACTACCATATCAATGATTAAAAACGGGATGAATATGGCAAAGCCGATCTGGAACGCGGTTTTCAGCTCACTGGTCATAAATGCCGGCACCAGCACCAGCAGTGGCACCTGCTCTGGCGTCTCAATTTTTTCCACTTGTGCCATTTTTATAAAGAGGTGCAAGGTCACCCTCACGCGTCTGCTTCATCATAAAAGTCTTAAGGGGTGCAGTGCCTTTTTCCAATGCCTCTTGCATGGTGATCTTGTTTTCCGAGAGCGGCTGATAGGCATCTATATAGATCTTGTCTATGACCGGACTCATCACAAAAAAGGTCAGGAACAGTGCCAACCCGACCATCACCTGGTTAGGCGGCGCAGATTGCGTACCCAGTGCCTGGCGCAATAGCGATAACACTATGATGATGCGGGTGAAACCTGTCATCATCAGCAAGGCTGCCGGCAAGAACGTCAAGGATGTCAGCAGGATTAGGGTTTGCAGACTCAGGGTATAATTCTGGCCTCCTCCTGGTGTTGGCAGTGCATTCACCAGCGGCAAGCCGTTTTCAGCCAATGCCGCCACAGGCAGCATCAGCGCGCCTACTGTCATCAGGACTCTTAATACCCTCTGCCAATTCCATGCAGCATTCAAATGAAGACAAGGCGGAGGGACGCAGACAGTACGACTAGTACGGCAAGACCCGATATACGATCTTTCATGCGCTTCAGCACATAGAAAGTCGGAATCCCCTTGTGGGGCAACGTCGTATTCATTTGAATGCTGCATGGAATTATTCTTTTGCATCTGTTTTCTCTGTTAACTTACCTGTCGATTTCTTCAACCATTGTGCGAACGGATGAGTAAACGTGCCTAGACTGGGGGTCAACTGACTGTTTGCACTTTCTGCAAGTTGTACAGCGCCAATCTCCAGATTAGCGATGCCGTTCACTTGCCCGGACGCCACGCCAACCACTATCCAGCGATCGGCTACTTCCAGCACCACTACACGTTCGCGCGCACCAACACTAACGCTACCGACAATACGCACCACCGATTGCTGGCCGCCTATGCCTGGCATCATACGCTTCATCAGCCAGACAACAAGCGCCATCACGGCTAATACCACAGTAAGGCCCAGCAGCATTTTCAAGATGCCGCCCGATGGCGATACGGCCACTGCATCGGCCGCCCATGCAGCACATGGTAAGCTAAAAACACTCGAAGCCAGTAAATTCAGAGGTATTTTCATGGAGGATCTTATGGTGATAATCTTATTTTCTGCTGGTCTTACCGGTTGATTTTGCGGATGCGTTCAGCCGGCGTGATAATGTCGGTCAAACGAATACCGAACTTGTCATTCACTACCACCACCTCACCCTGTGCAATCAGGCATCCGTTCACCAGCACATCCATTGGCTCACCGGCCATGCCGTCTAGCTCAACCACAGACCCTTGCGCCAGTTGCAGCAGGTTCTTGATGGCGATCTTGGTGCGACCCAATTCCACCGTAAGCTGCACCGGTATATCCAGAATAAAATCAATGTCGTTATGGGTTTCATGCAGTTTGTTCTTAGGGGTGAATTCCGTAAAAACCTGAGTCTTCTCCGCACTACTGGTTTGAAAAACCGAAGAGGAGGAGGATTCAGCGATTGTCTGCTCCGCCATCGCAGCACCCCAATCATCTGAGGATGATTGCTCAGCGGTTGACTGCTCAGCCATCGCGGCACCCCAGTCATCTTCCGCTATCATCTCGACGCCACTCTCATCCTTAGCATCAGTCGCCATAAGGTTCTCCTTTAATATATTCAGTTGAATTGGATCTTAAAAGTTGCTCTACGCGTAATGCGTACTGACCGTTAAACAATCCATACTTACAGAGCATCACTGGCACACCATCCACTTGCGCCTCAATCGACTCGTCGATATTGAGAGGAATGACATCGCCAACCTTCATATTGAGCACATCCCCAAGCTGCATTTTGGTCTTGGCCAGGTCAGCTACGATCTCGATCTCGGCTGTCTGTATCTGCTGGGTCATCAGCTTCACCCAGCGCTTGTCCGCACCTAACACTTCACCCTGTAACGGCGAAGTCAACACGTCACGGATAGGCTCTACCATGGAGTATGGGAAGCAGAAATGCATCTCACCGCTGGCTGGGCCCAGCTCGATATTAAACGTAGTGACTACGACCACTTCGTTGGGAGTGGCGATATTGGCAAATTGGGTGTTCATCTCGGAGCGGATATACTCAAATTCTACCGGATACACCGGCGCCCAAGATTTTGCGTAAGTTTCAAACACGACATTGAGGATGCGCTGAATAATACGTTGCTCGGTCTGCGTGAAATCACGGCCTTCTACACGGGTATGGAAACGGCCATCGCCACCGAACATATTATCCACTACCAGAAACACCAGTGTTGGGTCAAACACCATCAGCGCAGTGCCACGCAGAGGATTGATGTGTACCAGATTCAGATTGGTGGGAACCACCAGGTTACGGATAAAGTCGCTGTATTTGGTAATGCGCACCGGGCCAACAGAAGCTTCGACACTACGTCGCAAGAGGTTGAATAACTCGATGCGTAACAAGCGTGCAAATCGCTCATTAATAATCTCAAGCGTAGGCATACGCCCACGCACGATGCGCTCTTGCGTCGCCAGGTTGTAATCACGCACACCTTCAACATCACCTGCCGGCTTGTCGTCATCCTGATCTCCACCAACACCTTTTAGTAAGGCATCAACTTCGTCTTGAGATAGAAATTTATCTGCCATGGTGAAAGTTAACCTCTGTTTAGCAAATCACAAACTTACTGAATTACAAATGACGTGAAGAAAACACCTGAAACCTCTTGTGGCTTAGCACCTGCAGAGAAAGGTCTTTTAACCTCAGCTACAATCTCATTGCTCAATTGCTTTTTGCCTTCCATGGTAGAAACATCAGTCGCTTTTTTGCTGGTCAACAACATCAGCAAACGGTTACGCACCGCCGGCATCTGCACTTTCAGCAACTCGGCTTCTTCCAGGCTGGCAACTTGCAGTGACATATCCAGTTGCAAAAATTTCTCATCAGGATCAGCCTGTAGATTTACAGTAAAGGTTTCCAGGGTGACGAAAACCGGCGCCTTGGCTGGCTCTTCATGCTTGACCTCTTTTTGATGACCTGCTTTTTGCTGCATAAAATACCAAGCGGCCCCGCCGCCAATTGCAGCCAGAATCAGCACAGCGCCAATAATGATAATCAGTTTCTTCTTGGTAGCCGGTGCAGGGCCTTCTGTTTCATTTGCCGTTTTAGGATCTAATGCCATTGCTTGATTCTCCATGCTTGCCTGAATGGCAATATATCAGTATTTTTGATGGTTCCATTATAAAAAAAAAGGCTCAGCAACAAGCATGGATAAGAAGGGGGAAAAGGCGTTAAATTATGGTTTCCCATTCAAGCGTATTTTCTTCGAACGGGGTAAAACAACAAAATACGCTAACGAATGAAATGTCATACCGCCCTATTGACTCACAGCTCCTTATTACCCAGTTCATAACTCAGGCAAAAGTATCGACCAGACCATTAGCTACACGCACTAGAGTATTTGTACTACCAGCTTTCCCCTCCTGCAATGCAGGTGTGTTGTTATTGAGCTGTGAACCCGGTTGACTTTGTGTAGCCTGCTGGAATTGCTGCTGCGACTGTGCACCCGTGCCGACATTGGCTTGACCAAGCTGAATGCCAGCTTCGCTCATTTTATCGCGTAAATTTGACATACCGTCTTCTAGCGCCCGCCGTACTTCAGCATTATCCGATAAAAATGTGGTATCCGCCTGGTCATTATGAACATGAATCACCACTTGCAAAGGACCCAGGTCTGGCGGATTTAGTGTCAGCGTCGCAGATTGCTCACCAACCCCTACCATCCACACCACTTTCTGGCTGATGGCCTGATCCCAGCCGGACTTGCCCGGATAAGCATTAATCACATTGGTGCTGGCTGCCTGCTGCATAGACAAAGCAGTGTTAATTTGCGCTGCTGGCTGATAGCTGGCGGGCATTACCATCTCTTTGCTGGCACTGTCTTTGACGGCATTGAACATCAACTTGGCACCTGCTGATTCATCACCGGCGGCTTGTTTAGACACATTCGGCAACATCGCGTCCAACCAGCGCTCATGCTCTGAGGCCATGGTGCCATCCGGCAGAGCTATTGTTCCATCCTGCACAGCTTTAGCATCCATGTCTGGTACATTGGCACTTTTACCTTGCGACAATGCATTGCTCAACACCGTATCCAGGCTCTGTTGCTTCGGTGTTGCTGCCTCTAGCGTAGAGGCCAGCTGCGAGTCAGCATTAGTCAAGGCTGGGGCTGAAGTAGCTGGCGTACTCGCTGGCGGTATAACATTCATCACTGGCTCTGGCGCTAATACTGGCATTAGCGTTGCTAGGGCAATCGCATTTGTATCCGTGGCAGCAACCTCTTCAGGCTTGGTGTCGACACTCTTCTTAGCGGTACGCAATGTCTTGGACTTGGGGTCATGCTCAATCTGTTCACTTGTGTCTACGGTATCTGGCTGGCTATTGCTGGCACTATCTGGCTTATTTACGGCTTGCTTAGCCGCAGCTTGTTTAGCTTGGATTTGCTTGGCTGAAGCTTGCTTGGCCTCGATTTGATTCTCTTGCACTTGCTTGGACAACATCGTCTGGAACGATGTATTCGGCTCGGCAGAAGCAGGTTTATCGGCAGAAGTGTCGCCTTTTTTGGCAGCATCGGCCAAGCTCTTTAACGTTGTGGTTTGTGTCATTTGTAATGATAAATTTTGCATAATGCTTAACTCCAAGAATTAACTGTTGCCGATATTCAAAGTACTTTTTCCTACTGCCTTTACCTAAACTGCCAAAACTAAATAACCCATTTACGAACGCCCCGTTCTGCTGATGCGCATGGCAAATTCATCCATCATTTTCTGGTCCTTCTTTTGCTCAACTTTAAGCGCACGACTGTCCGAGCGCTGTGATAACACTTCATAAGAAAGCTTTTTGCGCTGGCTTTCCTGCCAGACAGTGCGCTGGACTTTCACTTGCTGCTTTGCCGATTCAATCACTGTCTGCTGGCCGGCAATCGCCTGATCCAGCTTTCTAAAAAAGTTCTGAAAATTCTGATACACCTCAGCACCTATGCCAGTGGCCAGCAGCTTGTTGAAGTTATCGGTATATTCTTGTCGATATTCACGCAGCAAATCATGCTTACTCTGTGCCTCATCTACCATCTTCATAGCCTGTGCCAAGGCTTTGGCCGCAAGCTCCACTTCCTTGGCAGCGATATCCTTTAACATGCTCAATACATTGGTCGACTGCGTAGCCATATTATCTCTATTTATTCAGCATTAAATCAATTCAGCGCCAACCCATTAAGCACATGGGTAAGATGCTGAATGCTCTCATCTACACCGGCCCGCTCGGCAATACCCTGTTGCAGAAAATTCTCGATGCTGTCATGCCTGGCAATCGCCTGATCAAGCACCGCGTCACTGCCAGCTTCATAAGCCCCGACATTAATCAGGTCTACACTGCGCATATAACGAGAGTTAAGCTGCTTAAGCTCTGTCTCTTATACACATACT
>DIZU01000013.1:0-16744 GCA_002429455.1 Methylotenera sp. UBA6020
AGTGTGGGCTTACTCACCATTTATGATATGTGCAAAGCAGTGGATAGAGGTATGACGATTGGCGATATTAAGCTACTGGAAAAACACGGTGGGAAATCGGGCGATTGGCTTGCAGAATAACTAGCTAATTTTATAGAAGCTGTTTGTATTACTTTGACACATAATTTAGGAGAATAAATTGTTTAAATTATGGCTACTTTGCGCAATATGCGCGATTTCCTTAACTGCCTGTGAGAAAGAAAAACAAGCCTCAGCCGCTGTGGGCGCTATTCCTAAACAAATTATAGACAAAACTACTAACGACATTAACAACGCCACGACTCGTGCCGCTGAAAAGTTGAAAGCAGCCGAGAGTGAAGCTGTACAAGAAGATGCAGAGAAATAAGCTTTAACAAGTAGCCTGACTCCTATTAAACTAAAACGGTGCAGTCTCCTATTGTCGTTTGTCCGGTTTGCAAACGAAGGTTGTGAGCCAAATGTTGAAACGTATGTAAATACACATCAACTTGCACACCGTCTAACCCACGAGGTTAAGACGACTACTAACCAGCGCAGGCATAAGGCGTAGCATCGATTTTCGGCGTTTCACCCAACATCAACGCCACCATTAGCTGCGCACTAGCGGGTGCCATGGTCAATCCGTATCTAAAATGGCCTGTGTTCAGGTATAGGTTTTCAATGCTTGGATGTGCGCCTATGGCGGGCAAGTTTTCTGGCGTACCAGGCCGCAGGCCGCTCCAATGTTTGATAATAGGTTGGTTTTTTAGCTCGGGCATAATCGCTTCGGCCTTGGTGCTGAGTTCATTTCGCACTGCCTCTGTCACTGAGCTGTCAAAGCCGACATCTTCCAGCGTACTGCCAGCCAGCAGGTAGCCATCACGGCGCGGTATCATGTAAAAGCCTTCTCGATAGACCATTTGTTCGAGGTTCTTTTGCGGTTTATAGAGCAGTATCTGCCCGCGCATGGGTTTTATATTAAGTTTTGCGGAGGTTTCTTTAAGTAACTCAAAGCTCCACGCCCCTGAGGTAACGACAAATTGGTCTGCAGTTAACGTTTCACCGCTTACAGTTTGCCACTCAGTCAACGCTGGTGTTTGTTTGAGTGGTATGAGTTCGGTATGCTCCAGCATAGTGACGTTGTTTTGCTCCAGCCACTTACGCATCGCCTGCATGAGGTAAGGTGGGCGTATCTGGCACACTGTTGGCAACCAAAGTGCATCTTCTCCACTTTCGGACTGTACGCCGAAAGATGATGCTTTGACTGACTGAACCGGGTGTTGATTGCGCGTACACCAAGCTTGAGCAGCTTCAATATCAAACTTTGGTAGTAACAAGAAGCCGGATTGCTCAAAATTGGTATCAATACCTGTTTCGCGTTGCAATCGCTGACTGAGTTCACGGTAGAAGTTTGCACCGTTATTGGTGAGCGCATTCACATGCTCGGAGTACATCCAGGGCAGTAAAGGCAAGATGATGCCACCGCCCGCCCAAGAGGATTCACCCGAGGTTTGGCTGGCAATCTGGTTACGCTCTACGATGGTCACGCGACAGCCGCGATTCACCAATTCCATGGCGGTCATGCAGCCGACAATGCCACCGCCTATGATCATTACGTGTTTAGTCATTGTTTTAATTTAATGCTCTTAATTATGGGGCTTATTTAATCGCCACGCGGCCGATCAACAAGGCGTTTTGCGCATTGGTTAAGCCAGTAGGCTGACCAAGTAGCACAATGACATCACCCTCAACCAGCGGGCTTTCAAGGGTAGGTTGTCCACCATTAGCATTAGGCCGACGGATGGATTTGATTTCAACATTAAAACTATCTAATTGCATATCAGCCAGGCATCGGCCAACGGCAAACGCGCCAGCTGACACAATCACAGAATGCAAACGTACTTGTTGCTTTTCTAGATCCTGATTTTCGGCGTCAGAAATACCGTGGAAATAACCTCTAAATAATTTATAACGCTCTTCACGAAACAAACGAATACGTTTAATCACGCGGTTAAGCGGCACACCTAGCAACATCAGGGCATGCGAGGCTAACATCAAGCTGCCTTCCAGGATTTCCGGCACCACTTCTGCGGCGCCAGCTTCACGCAACGCTTCCATGTTGGTGTCATCCACGGTGCGCACAATCACCGGCAATTGCGGATAGCACTCTTGCACCACGTGCAGAATCTTCATCGCAGCGCGATTATCAGCATAACTAATAATCAATGCTTTTGCACGCGCGCCGCCTGCCGCTTCAAGCACTACGCGCCGGGCAGCATCGCCAAACATTACGTTTTCACCGGCTGCGGCGGCCTCTATCACCCGTGACGGGTCAATATCCAGCGCGATAAAGGGAATATTTTCTTCTTTCAAAAAACGGCCCAAATACTGCCCGCTACGGCCATAGCCACAAATAATCACATGGTCACGTAAGTGCTTACCAACCTCGTCAAGGTCTTGTATCACTTGGCCACTGTTCCGGTTATAACTACTGACCAGCCGCCTTGCGATACGGCCATTGTATTGAATCAAGAACGGGGCAGCCACCATAGAAAGTAGCGAAGCCGCTAATATAAGCTGCAATGCCTGACCGCTGATGAGTTTTTGCTCTACGCCTAAGGCCAAAATCACAAAACTAAACTCGCCGGCTTGCGCAAGTATCACCCCGGTACGAATAGCTACACCAGTTTCATATTTCACGAACCTGACCACCAAAGTAACAACCGCGGCTTTGAATAAAACGAATGTGACCAAAATCAGCAACACCAAAGCAATATTGTTGAAAATTTGCTGTAAATCTAGCAACATGCCCACGCTGATAAAAAACAGCCCCAGTAAAATGTCGCGAAATGGCGAAATATCTGATTCCACCTGATAGCGATAGCGCGTTTCTGAAATCAACATGCCCGCGATAAAAGCACCCAATGCGTAGGACAAACCCGCCAATTTAGTGGCAAATGCCAACAGCAAAGTCACCATCAACACGTTCATGACGAACAATTCGCGGGAGCGCTGGCTGGCAACTAGATTAAACCAAGGGTTGATCAGCCATTTACCAATAGTGAATAGAAATAACAACATGGCGGCGGCTTTCAAAAATGCCAAACCGAGCACGTGCGTCAAATTAGCGTCAGCCATACCTAACGCAGGAATAAGCACTAAAATTGGCACCACGGCGATATCTTGAAACAGCAGTACGCCGATACTTAAACGGCCGTGACGCGAATTCAGATCTACCCGTTCAGCGAGCATTTTAGAAACAATCGCTGTAGAAGACATGGCCAAAGCGGCCCCAATGACGAAGGCGGCCGGCCAGTTTAACCCAGCAAACTTGGCAATACACATGGTAATCGCCAGTGTAATGATGACTTGCGCGCCGCCTAAACCGAGTACTTTTTTGCGCATGGCATATAACTGCGGCAGGCTAAACTCTAACCCGATACTAAACATTAAAAACACAATGCCAAATTCTGCAAATTCACGGTTGGCGTCTGTGTCTGGCAGTAATCCAAAGGTATGCGGGCCTAGCGCTAAGCCCACCAAAAAATACGCTAGCATGGCAGGCAAGCGAAATGCACGAAATAACGCCACACCAAGTACAGAGCAAATGAGAAGAATTAAAATTAAAGGTAATGTTTCGAACATAAGTTTGTGAATGATGGTAATTTTTTATTGTTCTATATTGTTTCACATCGCTGGTTAGCTATGAAAAAAATTTGCATATACCAAATGTGCGTAACGCTTGAGTAATACTGGCTGTGCCTGAGTAAAGCCCATGGCTCGCGATAGCAAAATCCATGCCTAAAACACAGTTTTTTTGCAAGTTTCACTAAAAATGTCTTCATTAATGGCTGTTTAGACTTTATAAGTGTGACATTCCCTTTTATACTAGCTGCTAATTATGTCAACTTTAATAAGCAAATTTAAGCGCAATGTCATCACTACCCAAGAGTAACAAGCCCGCATCAATCACTCGCTCCATTAAACAGCCTGCATTGGCTTTGGCGCGCGATATATTATTGCTCGAAGCAAGCGAAATAGAGGCACTTGCCAATCGATTAGATGACAATTTCACTAACGCTGTTGCACTCATTTTACAATGCCAAGGTCGCGTTGTGGTGAGTGGTATGGGCAAATCAGGCCATATCGGCGGCAAAATCGCCTCGACTTTCGCCAGTACCGGCACGCCTGCATTTTTCATGCACCCGGCGGAAGCTAGCCATGGCGATTTAGGCATGATTACCGCTGGCGATATTGTGATTGCGCTCTCGAACTCAGGTGAGAGTGATGAAATTCTCGCCATCGTTCCCCCGCTGAAAAGATTAGGTGCGAGCATCATCGCGATCACGGGTAAGGATTCATCCACCCTAGCAAAAGCCGCAGATATTCATTTAAGCGCAAATGTCGCAAAAGAAGCTTGCCCCCTTGGGTTAGCGCCAACTTCAAGCACCACAGTAGCATTGGCGCTGGGGGATGCGCTGGCATTATGCGTGTTGGATCAGCGCGACTTTACCGCTGAAGATTTTGCCCGCTCGCACCCAGGTGGCAGCCTTGGAAGACGCTTGCTAGTGCATGTATCCGACTTGATGCGTACTGCTGATAATACGCCTCGTGTACAAGCCGACGCCTCACTTTCACAAGGTTTGCTAGAAATGTCGGGAAAAGGATTAGGCTTAACGGCGATTGTTGATGCCGACAATAAACCGATTGGCATTTTTACAGATGGTGATTTACGCCGTGCATTTGAGAAAAACGTCAATGTGGCCACTTCTGGCATCACGGATGTGATGCATAAAAACCCTTACACGATTCATCAAGATCAATTGGCAATTGCTGCGGTTGAAATTATGGAGCAACGCAAAATCAATGCATTGTTGGTAACCAATGATGCTGGCGTTTTAGTCGGCGCCTTGAATATGCATGATCTTCTATTGGCAAAGGTGGTTTAGGTGCACTCAAACAACTCCGAAATAAACGCTGAACTAAAACAACGCTTACAAAATATCAGGCTTCTGGTACTGGATGTTGATGGCGTAATGACAGACGGCGGCCTGACCATAGGCGACGATGGCCTAGAATATAAAACCTTTCATGCGCATGACGGTTTAGGCATGAAATTGTTAAAAGCCACCGGGGTTGAATTAGCCATTATTACGGGCCGCACGTCAAATGTAGTCAAAAAACGCGCGGAAAGTACAGGTGTTGCCCATTTTTATCAAGGTGCGGAAGACAAGCTGGCAGCGTTTAACGAGCTCATGAAAACTTGCGGGTTGCAAGCCAACCAATGTGCTTTTATGGGGGACGATGTGGTGGATTTACCGCCTATGCTTAAATGTGGCCTGGCTATTGCCGTACCGGCCGCACCAGCAATGGTGTTAAAGCATGCCCATTATGTAACCAGAAAATCGGGTGGTTTTGGTGCAGTGCGCGAAGTTTGTGAGCTCATTATGCAGGCGCAGGGGACGTTTGATACACAAATGGCACAGTTTTTAACACAAGCCCACATTTCGAATTAGACCATGATGTTCATTCTATGATAAACATAGCCGCCTTTGTGGGTTTGCCTAAATTGAGAATCTCGAAATGAGCATCGGCAAACGCTCTGCGATCATTTTTCCGCTAGTGCTACTGTCTATGCTGGCGCTACTGACCTTTTGGATAAACAGGACCGTACAGCCTCCAACGCCAAAGTTAGATGGCAGTAGTCGCCATGATCCTGACTATATCGTGAGCAATTTTGTGACCACGCATACCGACATCAATGGCGACTTACACTATAAATTAGCCGCAGTAGAGATGAAACATTTTCCAGACGACGACACCACTGATTTACAACGACCACGCTATACGCAATTTACCATCGGCAAACCCTATACTCAGGTAGAAGGCTTGCGTGGTTATGTGTCCGGCAATGGCGAAAAGGTGGAAATCGTTGATAATGTCAAAGTTACTCGCCAAGCTTTTGCAGAAAAAGGTGAAATGACGGTGGAAACAGATTACCTCAACATTTTACCTAATGAAGAACTCGTGCGCACCGAAAGCCCGGTGGTGATTCGGCAAGCGCCAAAAACAGTGATTTACGCTACGGGCATGATATACGAAAAGAAATTACGTACGGTAACCTTACTGCATAAAGTACGTGCACATTACGAGAGGCCTGGCCTTAAAACCAATACGGCTAAAACTGCCAGTAATCCTGCCGCAACTATTAAGCAATCAACAGCCTCTAAATCAGACAAATCTCACGCCATACAATCTAATATCCCAAAATCCAACACCAACCATGCGCGCATTCGGAGACGCTATGAATAAGCACTCAAATACAGTAGGCCTCAAGTTAATCAGCAGCTTGATTTTATTAAGCTGCGCCTTATTAGGCTTCTCCAGCCATGCGCTTGCCGAAGCAGCTGACCGTGACAAACCTATTGATTTAGAAGCAGATTCAGTGAAGGTTAATGATGCTAAACAAATCAGCACCTATATAGGTAACGTCATCCTCACGCAAGGTACGTTGATTATTCATGCCGATAAGCTAATTGTGCATGAGGACAGTGAAGGCTTTCAACACAGCACCTCGCTAGGAAACCCAACCACTTTTAAGCAAAAACGTGAAGGCAAAAACGAATACATGGAAGGTAGCGCACAGCGCATTGAATATGATGGGCGCATGGATAAAGTGCAGCTTTATACCAAGGCCTGGGTCAAACGGGGCGAAGATATTGTGCATGGCGATTACATTATGTATGACGCCAATGCAGAATATGCAGAAGTGATTGGCGGCGGCTCGCAAGCAACGCCTGATACGCCAAGTGGCCGTGTGCGGGCGATTATTCAACCAAAAAACAAAAAAGCATCTGAGCCCGGTACAGGCAACTCTAAGCCTAGCTCTGATAATTCAAAATCTACAAATCCTGGTAAATCCGACAGCCAAGCTACTGACAGCAAATCTACAACAATCTTAGCGCCTGGCGATAGCGTCGCACCGGTTAAAAATATGCGCCTTAGCCGAAGTTTAGATATTAGTAGTGAACCAAGGTAATCAAGATCCGCCTCCTAGCAATCACCTGCATATTGAATAAAACTAAATAAGACCTGGCCATTATGAGCGAACTCATTGTAGAAAATTTGCGCAAATCATACAAAGCACGTACGGTTGTACACGACATTTCTTTATCACTAAAAAGTGGCGAAGTGGTTGGATTATTAGGCCCGAATGGCGCAGGTAAAACGACCAGCTTTTATATGATGGTGGGGCTAGTACCCTTAGATGAAGGCCGGATTTCACTCGACGGTAAAGACTTAAGCCACATGCCTATCCATATGCGTGCCAGGATGGGGTTGTCTTATCTGCCACAAGAACCCTCAATTTTCCGTAAGCTTACGGTGTCTGACAACATTCTTGCGGTGTTACAACTGCAAGAGATATCTGAAGACGAAATGGATGAGCAATTAGAGTCCTTACTCGAAGATCTGCATATCACGCATATTCGCAATAACCCCGCAGTGAGCTTATCCGGTGGCGAGCGGCGGCGTGTTGAAATTGCACGTTGCTTGGCCTCCAACCCCAGTTTTATTTTATTAGATGAGCCGTTTGCTGGCATTGACCCGATTGCGGTGATTGATATTCAAAAAATTATTCTTTTTTTGGCGGCACGCAATATTGGCGTGCTGATTACCGACCATAACGTACGTGAAACCTTAGACATTTGCGACCGCGCTTACATCGTCAATCAAGGCCACGTGTTTGCTTCTGGCATTCCAAGTGAAATCGTTTCCAATGAAAGTGTACGGGAAGTTTACTTAGGCAAGCATTTTCGCCTATGAAGCAAGGTTTACAACTTAAGTTCTCACAAAATCTCTCGCTGACGCCACAACTACAGCAAGCTATTCGGCTATTGCAGCTATCAACGCTGGAGCTTAATCAAGAAATTGACGTGCTGATGCAAACCAATCCACTGCTGGAAAGAGGCGATGCTGGCGAAGATGAATACGGTAACGCTGCAGACGATAGTGCCGATGAAGTGGCATTAAATACATCCAGCAATCAGCAAGAGCTTGCGCATGAAATCGCGACTGAAACGGCACAAGACCATGATCAGGAAAGCGGTCTGGATAATAGCCAAGATGCAGAAACTTTTGATATAGCACTTGCTGAACGTGCCTTTGAGTTAAATCAAAGTGAATCAAGCCAAGCCGAATCAAACAATTCAGGCGAGCCTTCAGAGTTTGAAACCATTGCCAGCACCTCTGAATTTTCGGCAGAATTCAATGACGAATTCGATGAGTTTTCAAATGGCAGTCGCTGGGACGAAAATAGCATACCCGCAGATGACGACAGTGACTTCAAACAGCAAGAAACTTTGCAAATTAGCTTACGAGAACACTTACTTTCTCAGCTGAAATTGATGCCGTTATCCGAGCGCGATCAATCACTGGCTTTGCTACTCGTTGATAGTATTAATGAACATGGCTATTTGGAAGAGTCACTCGAAGATATTGCAGAACAAATGCCGTTAGAGCTTGAAATAGAGGTGTTAGAACTACAAACTGCATTGCGGCATATCCAGCACCTAGACCCTGCTGGCGTTGGCGCACGAAGCTTAAGCGAGTGCTTACTGTTACAGTTGGATCTGCTGCCCAAAAGCACACTATGCTTAGCATTAGCCAACTTAGTGGCAAAAAATTACTTACCCGCACTTGGCGCACGCGACTTTGCTAAATTACGTAAAGAATTAGGTTGTGATGAAGCCACGCTGAAAAATGTACAACAACTGATTACCAGCCTGAATCCAAGGCCTGGTAGCACGTTTAGCCTAATCGGTTCTGAACATTATATTCAGCACGAAGTGATTGTAAAAAAGGTAAAGGGTATCTGGATTGCCAGCCTGAATGACGGCGTGATTCCTAAACTTAAAATCAACCAATTGTATGCAAGCATCTTAAAACGTAATCGCGATAGCTCCAGCCAATACCTGCAAAGCCAAATGCAAGAAGCAAAGTGGATGATCAAAAACATCCAACAGCGCTTTTCCACCATTTTGCGCGTATCACAAGCGATTGTTGATCGCCAACGCAACTTTCTGGAATACGGCGAAGTCGCCATGCGGCCGCTGGTATTGCGTGAAATTGCAGACGGGCTGGATTTACATGAATCGACCATCTCGCGCGTCACCACCAACAAATATATGCTCACCCCGCGTGGTATTTTTGAACTTAAATATTTCTTTGGCAGCTCAGTAGCAACAGACACTGGCGGCACTTGCTCGGCCACCGCAATTCGCGCGCTGATTAAACAACTGGTCGATCAAGAAAATCCCAGAAAGCCTTATTCTGATAATCAAATTACCGAACTATTAGCCAAACAGGGCATTGTGGTAGCACGCCGCACCATTGCAAAATACCGTGAATCACTCAGTATTGCGCCAGCCAGTTTAAGAAAATCGCTCTAAGCACAAGGTCAAATCAAGTTCAAAACCCACATCTTAAAAATTTCTCAAATGCAGTAGCACAGACGCGAATTAAAGTAGTAAACTGAAATTGTTCGACAAGTTTTAAAGTGCTAAAGAGATTTTCATCTGTTGCAGACTTTTACGAAACGCATCCAAAATGAAACTGCTTAGCATAAGGTACAAGGGTTTTTAAACTTGAAGAATATTTTGATAAGGAGCAAGTCATGAATTTACAATTAACTGGTCTTCACTTAGAAGTAACACCTGCATTGCGAGATTATGTTACAAGCAAATTAACTCGAATCAGCAACCACTTTGATCATGTCATAGACGTCAAAGTAACCATGAGCGTTGAAAAACTCGCCCAAAAAGTAGAGGCCACACTGCATGTTCCTGGTAACGATTTACATGCCGCTTGCGTTGATGACAATATGTACAGCGCGATTGATATGCTAACCGACAAACTTGATCGCCAAGTAGTAAAGCATAAAGAAAAAAATGGCGATCACCACAAAACGAATGGCGCAGTTAAGCACCAAATCATTAATTAAACTTTAATAATCACTTATGGCTCAAATAAACGTTACTGAGCTATTCAAGCAAACCCGCCGTAAGCTCAAATTGAACTGGGTTGCCGGACTTAACGGCGGGTCTAATACTCTCACTAGTGAAGCTGTTACAAAACCGTCTTTGGCGCTTATCGGCCATCTCAACTTCGTACATCCTAATCGTGTACAAGTGCTGGGTTGTGCGGAAATGGACTATTTACGCAGCCTACAATCCGCAGATGCCGCACGCGCGATTGCTAATTTATACTCAACGGATTTAGCCGCCGTGATTGTGGCTAATGGTGAAGCAGTACCAGATACGCTGGTCTCGGCTGCCGACAGCCACATTACCCCACTATTTACTTCGCCGCTACGCAGCCCGGAGTTGATGGATGTTTTGAGTCATTTCTTGGCGCAAGCCGTCGCCGAGTCTGTAAGCCTGCATGGTGTTTTTATGGAGGTACAAGGCTTTGGTGCGTTGATCAAGGGTGATGCGGCTATTGGCAAAAGCGAGCTGGCTTTAGAGCTTATTTCACGTGGTCATAGGCTGATTGCCGACGATATCGTCGATTTTTTCCGTATTTCACCAGAACGTATCGAAGGCCGTTGCCCAGCATTATTACAAGACTTTTTAGAGGTGCGTGGTTTAGGCATTTTGAACATCCGCGCGCTATTTGGCGATAACTCCGTCAAGCCAACCAAACCCCTAGACCTCATCATTCAACTGGAAATGGCGGATAAGCAAGCACCACATCTACTGGATAGACTCAGCATCAAAACACAACATGAAGAAGTTTTAGGCGTAAAAATATCTAAAGTACACATTCCCATTGCCGCAGGCCGCAATATCGCCGTACTGGTAGAGGTTGCCATTCGCAACCACATGCTACTATTACGTGGTATAAACGCAACCAAACAATTCACTCAGCGCCAGCAGCGTGAGATGAAAAAATCTAAATAATGACACCCAACTTGATGAAAATTTGTATCAACATGAATTCGGTAAATTGTTAACAACACCATGAGACAACTCGTTATCGTCACCGGGCTTTCAGGTTCTGGCAAAAGTATTGCGCTACGGGCACTGGAAGATAGTGGTTACTATTGTATCGACAATTTACCCGCCACCATGTTACCGCACATATCGGAACATTTGGATCCTGCGCATCTGAATTCAACCAGTCATGACCGCGTAGCGATTAGCATTGATAGTCGGAGTGCGGCTATTGAAACGCTGCCCGCACACATTGAACAATTAAAAGCACAAAACGTCGCTACACAAGTGTTATTTCTGGAGTCTAATGTTGAAACACTGGTAAAAAGATTCAGTGAAACACGACGCAAGCACCCCTTAAGTAAAGACAACACGACCTTAGCTGAAAGTATTGCCTATGAACGCGAACTACTGGGCAATTTGGGTAGCCTCGGCCACGTGATT
This sequence comes from Methylotenera sp. UBA6020, assembly GCA_002429455.1. Lineage (GTDB taxonomy): Bacteria > Pseudomonadota > Gammaproteobacteria > Burkholderiales > Methylophilaceae > Methylotenera. Next base: position 11,433 of record DIZU01000013.1, read on the forward strand.
GATACTAGCCACCTGAGCGCTAATACGCTCAGAGCTTGGGTTAAAGAGGTTGTTTCTAGCGAGCAAGCCGGGCTGACGCTTTTGTTTACGTCATTTGGTTTTAAACATGGCATTCCGTTAGATGCGGATTTTGTATTTGATGTACGCTGCCTGCCCAATCCGCATTACGACCAAAATTTGCGCGACCTTACCGGCCGCGATGCCAAAGTGCAATCATTTTTAGAAGGTCAGTCCAGTGTGCATGAGATGTTGAAAGATATCAGACTGTATATAGAAAAATGGCTACCTTGCTTTGTAACAGACAACCGTAGTTACCTGACTGTTGCGATTGGTTGCACCGGCGGGCAACACCGCTCAGTTTACTTTGTTGAACAATTGAGCCAATACTTTATGCCGCAACAAAAAGTGCTGACTCGGCATAGGGAATTGAAATAATATTGCGGCATGTTAATGTAGCACTTTAAATTAGTGGTTTTAAGATAGGTAGTTTTTAAAATAGATTTTTTTAGAGTCGAGAAGAAAATGATCGGTATATTAATCATTGCACATGGCAGTTTAGGCGAAAGCCTGATGGAGTGTGCAAAACACGTCATGGGGAAAGAGCCGCAACAATTGGCGTTTCTTGCTGTGAGCAATCATGATGATCCAAGTAGCTTGGTGCCAAAAGCGCAAGCCTTGGTAGCCAAGCTGAATAGTGGTGATGGTGTGTTAGTGCTATCTGACATGTATGGTGCAACCCCTTGCAATATGGTGGGTCAGCTATTACAACCAGGATTGGTAGAAGGCGTTGCCGGGGTGAACTTACCCATGTTGGTACGCACCATGACTTACCGACATGAACCACTCATGATACTGGTTGAAAAAGCAGTAAGTGGCGGTCGCGAAGGTGTTGTACATTTCAACCGCGAGAACTGTGACCGATATGACCAAGTTTGAACAAAAAAACTGGGTTAATAATACAACTGGGTTCAAATAATATGATCAGCAAAGAATTAGAAATTATCAATAAACTAGGGCTACATGCCCGTGCTTCAACCAAACTCACACAAACTGCCAGTCGGTTTGCCAGTGACATTTGGATTGAGCGTAACGGTCGGCGCGTCAATGCCAAAAGCATCATGGGCGTAATGATGCTGGCCGCCGCCAAAGGCTCAATGGTGACATTAGAAGCCAATGGTGAAGATGAAGCGCCCGCCATCGCAGCTTTAACCGTACTAATTGATGATTATTTTGGTGAAGGCGAATGACTAGCTTCAGCATCCATGGTGTAGGCGTTTCTGGCGGCATTGCCATCGGACAAGCTCACCTTGTATCGAATGCCTTATTAGAGGTTGTGCATTACCAGCTACCTAGTCATTTAATTGATAATGAAATCAAGCGTTTTAACGACGCGATAACTACAGTTAAACTCGATTTAGAACAAATCAACCTTAGTTTACGTAATAATGCCCCCGCAGAATTAAGTGCATTTATCGGCACCCATTTGATGATGTTGGCAGATAAATCTTTATCTGAGATTCCTAAAGACATCATCAGAAATGAACAATGTAATGCCGAATGGGCAATTAAGCTACAAATGGACGACATTGTTGATCAATTTGAACAAATTGAAGATGAATATCTGCGCGAGCGCAAACAAGACGTAATTCAAGTTGTAGAACGCATCATTAAAGTATTGCTCGGCCATCCAAGCCAATTAACTACCGAGCAGCAAACCAGTGCGCTCTATCAAGAACGCAAAGTTATTCTAGTCGCGCATGACATTTCACCCGCAGATGCCATTCAATTCAAGCAACATCAGTTTGCAGCATTCATCACCGACGTGGGCGGCATTACCTCGCATACCGCAATTCTGGCGCGCAGCCTCAATATTCCGTCTATCGTTGCATTGCAACGCGCACGGGATTTAATCAATGATGGCGAACTGATTATTGTCGATGGTGGTTTGGGTGTCGTCATTGTTAGCCCGTCTAAAGAAATTCTAGCGGAATACAAGCTACGTCAAGAACAATGGGAGTTGGAACAACAAAAACTTAAACGGATCAAATCCACCAAAGCCGTAACGATTGATGGCACTAATATTGAATTGTTTGCCAATATTGAAGTGCCTGAAGACATTGCTGCAGTTAAAGCCTCAGGCGCAACCGGCATTGGTTTGTATCGTACTGAGTTTTTGTTTATGAATAAACGCGAGATGCCGGATGAAGAAGAACAGTTTATTGCCTATAAAACAGTAGCCGAGGCAATGAAAGGTGCGGTAGTCACCATTCGCACGCTGGACTTAGGCGCAGACAAACAAATGAATCCCGATAGCATCGTTAATTGCGCCAACCCTGCACTGGGCTTACGTGCGATTCGTTTGTGTTTATCAGAACCGCAGATTTTCCATACACAACTCCGGGCGTTATTGCGTGCCTCGCACTATGGCAATATTAAAATATTGATCCCGATGCTTTCTACGCTGGCGGAATTACGTCAAACTAAACTGTTACTTGAACGGGCAAAACTGAGTTTACGTAAGCAGAATATTCCGTTCAATGAAAATATTGCACTAGGTGGCATGATAGAAGTCCCCGCTGCTGCCATTAATGCTGAGGCATTTGCTAAAGAGCTGGATTTCTTGTCCATCGGCACCAACGATTTGATTCAATATACCTTAGCGATAGATCGCACCGATGACACGGTAGCGCATCTTTATAACCCACTGCACCCATCGGTATTAAAATTGATCTCCATGACCATAAAAGCCGGTCAAAAACTAGGCAAGTCGGTTGCGGTATGTGGTGAAATGGCTGGGGATGCTAAACTGACCAAGCTATTAATTGGCATGGGTTTGCGACAGCTCTCCATGCATCCTTCGCATGTGCTCAGTGTAAAGCAGCAGGTTTTGCATAGCCAGTTAGCCAAACTTAACGCTAACGCCCGTAAAATATTAGGGCAAACTGACCTTGAGAAAATTGAACCACTTGTGGTCAAATTCAATAGCCGCTAAATCCAATGATCGCTTAGATTTAAACGCCATTAATCAATATTTCTTGAAAGGCTTGCCATGTCGAATGAGATGATCACTCCCAGCAACGATGATAAAAACATTGCCACCATTACGCATTTGGGTGGCACAGTATTCTCGTTTATTCCCGCGCTTATTGTGTGGATACTGAAAAAAAACGACAACGAATATATTGCCTCACAGGCAAAAGAAGCACTGAACTTTCAGATTACCGTGTTGATAGCGCAATTTATAGCAGGCGTTTTAGCATTGATTTTAATTGGCTTCGTATTCATGGGAATTATTTGGCTGGCGAATATTGTTTTATGCATAATCGCCGCCATCTCTACTAGCAAAGGCGAAACTTATCGCTATCCATTTACGCTACGATTGATTAACTAATATTTAAATATTCGATGCCTGCCATCAGCTTGAACGAAACTAATAAAGGATTTACCGCAGTGACCACTAGCCAATTACAAGATAATCCACTTTTACATTTTTCTGGTCTGCCTAAATTTGAAGAAGTCAAAGCAGAGCATGTGTCACCCGCTATCGATCATTTACTCACCGAAGCAAGAGCCACCATCGAAACACTTATCCAAAGCAACGCTGAGGTCACTTGGGATAATTTTGCCGCCAAGCTTGAAGATATGGAAGAAAAAATATCCCGCGCATGGTCGCAAGTCGGCCATATGAACGCGGTCGTCAACAGCCCTGAATTACGTGAGGCTTATAACGATAATTTGTCTAAATTAACTGACTTCTATGCCGACTTGGGTCAAGATGAACGTCTCTACGCTAAGTTTCGCGCCTTACGTGCCAGCAACCAGTTTGATTCACTCACCGCCGCGCAAAAAAAGATTGTAGAAAATGAACTGCGCGACTTTCGTTTAGGTGGTGCTGAGTTGCCAACTGACGAAAAAGTCCGCTTCAAGGCCATTCAAGAAGAGTTATCAAAACTTTCCTCCAAGTTTGAAGAAAACGTACTGGATAACACTAACGACTATGCGCTATATGTAGAAGATGCGGATACCTTAAGCGGCATTCCTGAAGATGTACTGCAAACCGCAAGTGAGGCAGCAAAAGCTGACCAGAAAACCGGTTGGAAATTTACCCTGCACTTCCCGTCTTACCTGCCGTTGTTGCAATATGCCGAAAACCGCAACCTGCGTGAAACGCTCTACCGTGCTTATGCCACGCGTGCTTCTGAGTTTGGCAAGTCCGATGAGTCAGGCAAACCAAAGTGGGACAACACCCCACTGATTTCACAGATTCTGAAATTAAGACTAGAAGCCGCTAATTTACTCGGCTTTGCCAACTACGCCGAACTCTCTATCGCCACAAAAATGGCTGAATCAGCACAACAAGTGACTGACTTTTTGCACGATTTAGCTGAAAAAGCCAAACCATATGCATTCAAGGATAAATTAGAGCTGGAAGAATACGCGGCCAAGCTTGGCATTACCGATATGCAAGCTTGGGATGTAGCATACGTCTCAGAAAAGTTACGTGAAGAAAAATATGCGTTTTCTGACCTTGAAGTAAAACAATACTTTCCTGAAAGCAAAGTACTAGCCGGTTTATTCAAGGTTGTAGAAACCATCTTTGACGTTCATGTAAGTAAATCTCACGCCTCTGTATGGCATGAAACTGCGAGCTTTTACGATATCAAAGACCATGCGAATAATTTGATTGGTCAATTCTATTTAGACTTGTATGCCCGTAATAATAAACGTGGCGGCGCTTGGATGGATGAAGCCATTACCCGCCGTAAAGTCGCTGGCCAGCTCACCACGCCTGTGGCATTTTTAACCTGCAATTTCTCAGCCCCAGTAGGCGATAAGCCCGCCTTATTTACCCATGATGAAGTATTGACCATGTTCCATGAATTTGGTCACGGTTTGCACCACATGCTCACCCAAGTGGATGACTATGGCGTATCTGGCATCAAAGGCGTGGAATGGGATGCAGTAGAGCTGCCCAGTCAATTCATGGAAAACTTCTGCTGGGAATGGGATGTATTGCGCAATATGACCGCCCATGTCGACACTGGCGAGCAATTACCTCGCGGACTATTCGACAAGATGGTTGCCGCTAAGAACTTTCAGGCCGGCATGCAAACCATGCGTCAAATTGAGTTTTCATTGTTTGATATTCGCCTGCATAGCGAGTTTGACCCGTATGGTGTTGCAACCGTACTAGACCTGATTGAAACAGTGCGTGATGAAGTTGCCGTGGTGCGGCCGCCAAAATGGAATCGCTTTCCAAACAACTTCACCCATATTTTTGCCGGTGGTTACGCGGCCGGCTACTACAGCTA
>DIZU01000013.1:16890-18433 GCA_002429455.1 Methylotenera sp. UBA6020
GGCTACTACAGCTACAAATGGGCAGAGGTCTTATCAGCCGATGCTTACAGTATGTTTGAAGAAGATGGCGTGCTTTCGAGAGAGACTGGCAAACGCTACTGGCAAGAGATTTTGGCACAAGGTGGTTCTAGACCAGCCTTGGAATCTTTTACCGCATTTCGCGGCCGCGAACCTAACATTGATGCGCTACTCCGCCACAATGGCATGAATTAACGATTATTGTTCATATCCGACTTCTACTCTCATATCGAGAGTAAGACAAGGCGGCGACAAAGCCTGTACATTTAGTGCGGCCAGAAGATCGCTTTATTGAAACAGGTCTATTGCCAGTCCAGTATTACTGATGAGATAAGAGATAAAAATTGAAACTTGCTACATGGAACGTTAACTCTTTAAACGTCAGGTTGCCGCATGTATTAGACTGGTTGCGTGACCATCAGCCTGACGTGTTGTGTTTGCAAGAGACGAAACAGGAAGACGCGAAGTTTCCATATCAAGCACTGAAAGAGGCCGGCTATGAGGCCGTTCATATTGGTCAAAAAACCTATAACGGTGTCGCGATTTTGAGCCGTCACCCACTAAGCAACATACAATACAACATACCAAACTTTGACGATGACCAACAGCGCGTCATCGCTGCTGACATCAATGGTATTCGCGTGATTTGTGCTTATATCCCTAATGGCCAGGCGTTAGATTCTGACAAATATCAATACAAAATGCGTTGGCTCAACGCTTTAAGCGATTGGCTTAAAACCGAGTTAGTGGCGCACCCCAAGCTCATGTTATTGGGTGACTACAATATTGCGCCTGAAGACCGCGATTGCCACGACCCTGCTGCTTGGATAGGGCAAGTATTGGTGAGCCCTCCTGAACGTGAAGCTTTTCAGAGACTATTACAGCTTGGACTACATGATAGTTTCAGGCTGTTTGAGCAACCTGAAAAAAGCTTTACTTGGTGGGATTACCGCATGATGGGGTTTAGGCGTAATTTCGGCATGCGTATTGACCATATTTTAGTGAGTGATGCACTCAAACCAGCCTGTATCTCGGCGCAGATTGATAAAGTACCACGCAAGCTAGAACGCCCTTCTGATCACACACCAATATTGCTGACGCTAGCCTGACCAGTTCAGCTCGAGTCTTGGTATTACTTGATTTTAATACCTAACTGCTTAAGTTTCCGATACAAATGCGTACGTTCCAAGCCTGCAATCTCAGCTAGTTTACTCATGTTATTGGTCACATCTTTCATGTGGTGTGCAAAATAAAACCGTTCAAAATCGTCACGTGCCTCACGTAATGGTTGATCTAGATTAGCTGTCAAACACACTGTATCTAGAGATGTAGCTTCTAAGGTCGCATGCCCTGCCGTACTACCTTGTGCATATGCATTATTAGCATGCGGCATCGCCTGGCTAGGTTGCGCATCGTCAAATTGATGCAAAACACGATTAACGTCGTCTAAGGTGATTTTTTCACCTAAACTCGTTTGTATCAAATTACGAATCACCGCATCTAACTGCGCTAAATCACCAGGCCA